>NZ_JAUBRK010000073.1:0-33766 GCF_036701825.1 Microcoleus sp. MOSTC5
CCAGCCCCTGCCCCCGCCCCTGCGCCGACACCAGCCCCAGCCCCTGCCCCCGCCCCTGCGCCGACACCAGCGCCAGCCCCTGCACCCGCCCCTGCGCCTGCGCCGACACCGCCGACACCGCCGACACCGCCGACACCGCCAACACCGCCGACACCAGCACCAACCCCAGCGCCGACACCAGCACCAGCGCCAGCGCCGACACCAGCGCCAGCGCCGACACCAGCACCAGCGCCGACACCAGCACCAGTATCAAATGTGCCGACACCAGCGCCAGCACCCGCACCCGCACCAGCACCAGCACCAGCACCAGCGCCAGCACCAGCACCAGCACCAGCACCAGCACCAGCGCCAGCACCAGCACCAGCACCAGCGCCAGCACCAGCGCCAGCGCCAGCACCAGCACCAGCGCCAGCACCAGCACCAGCACCAGCGCCAGCACCAGCACCAGCACCCGCGCCAACACCCGCGCCAGCACCCGCACCAGCCCCTGCGCCAGCACCCGCACCCGCACCCGCACCAGCCCCTGCACCGATATCAAATGTGCCGATCGCACCCACCATTACTCCAAATCCAGCGCCCGTATCAAATGTGCCGATCGCACCCACCATTACTCCAAATCCAGCACCGGTATCAAATGTGCCGATCGCACCGACAATTACTCCAAATCCAGCACCGATATCAAATGTGCCGATCGCACCCACAATTACTCAAAATCCAGCACCGGTATCAAATGTGCCGATCGCACCCACAATTACTCAAAATCCAGCACCGGTATCAAATGTGCCGATCGCACCCACCATTACTCAAAACCCAGCGCCGGTATCAAATGTGCCGATCGCACCCACCATTACTCAAAACCCAGCGGTTGCGCCTGCTGCTGCGCCAATAAATCTCGCACCGATACCTACACAGGATCTTGCGGCCAACCAGCCACCGAGCACAAATCCTTTATTTTCGCCCAGCTTGCAACAGCAAAACCAGATATCTAATTCCTTGCAACAGCGCATTTCACCTGCCGCGTCCGGGAATATTGACGCTTCCAATTCGCCAACTAACGTCGGCGCCGTTATTTTTCCCGTCGAGGACAGATTTACCAGGGAGTTTGTCGATTACCTAAATTTGCCATCAACAACTGCGATCGCCACCCTAGAAGATGCCCAAAATACCCTTCGCAGTGTCCAACAAGCCACAGGCATCAAACCAGCTCTCATTTATATCAGCTTTGTACCCAGGGGTTCTACAGTCGATCGGCCTTACAGCACTTCCTCCATCTTGCGCGTAGAACAGCAAATTCAAGCCTCTGACGAACTGGAAATGATGGTGATCGCGCCCGAAGGCGTGCCCGTTCGCCAGCGCATCCCTGGAACCTCTCGCGCCCAGGTAATGGAAGCTGTTCGGAGATTTCGCGATGAACTGACTAATCCGGTAAAGCGCAATACTAAAAGTTATTTGCCCTTGGCTCAGCAACTCTACCAGTGGATGGTAGCGCCGCTCGAAGCAGAACTGCAAGCCAAAGGCATTGACAATTTATCTTTTATCTCAGATATGGGGTTGCGATCGATACCGATGGCCGCCCTGCACGACGGCAAAGGCTTTCTGGTAGAGCGTTACAGTGTTGGCTCAATGCCGAGTCTGAGTTTGACAGATAGCAGCCCCGCCAATTTCAAAAATACCCAAGTTCTGGCAATGGGGGCGTCGCAATTTGCAAATATGAGTCCTTTGCCTGCAGTGCAAATAGAAGTATCGACAATCACGCCGCAGCAGTGGCCGGGCAAGTCTTTCTTGAACGAAGCTTTCACCCTGGCCAATTTGAAATCGCAGCGCCAGCAGCAGCCTTTTGGAATGATTCACTTGGCTACTCACGCCGAATTTCGATCTGGAGACCCCAGCCAATCCTTTATTCAGTTGTGGGATACTAAATTGCGTTTGGATCAGTTGCGGCAAATGAATTGGCACAGCCCGCAAGTTGAAATGTTAGTTTTGAGTGCTTGCAAGACTGCTGTGGGCGATAGACAGGCCGAGTTGGGCTTTGGCGGGTTAGCCGTGCAAGCCGGGGTTAAATCGGCTATGGCGACTCTTTGGTATGTCAGCGACGAGGGCAGTTTGGGGTTGATGACGGAGTTTTACGGGCAGTTAAAAACTGCTCCGATTAAAGCAGAAGCACTGCGGCAAGCGCAATTAGCGATGTTGCGCCAAGAGGTGCGAATTGAAGGGGGGATGCTGCACACTTCTGTTGGCAATCTGCCGTTACCCCCGGAATTGGCAAAAACGACGAGTCAGAATTTCTCTCATCCTTATTATTGGTCTGCTTTTAGAATGATTGGCAATCCTTGGTGAGTCCATCGCCCGCGGGCATCTCAACAACCGCCAATCACTCATAATTGCCACAAAAATTCAAAATCCCAAACCCAAAACTGCCCAACCCCAGTACGATCGATCTAGTTAGCAAAAATAAGTAAAAACACTACCGGAGTAATTTTTATGGATCTGGTCGTACTCCAGAACTGGCTGGACAACATTTCCTTTGCCATTTTGTTCTCAACAATGCTCATTTACTGGGTTGGCGCAGCATTCCCCGGCATTCCCTACCTGTCAGCCCTAGGAACCGCAGGAATGGCCGTCGCCAACCTATCCATCGCCGCTTTACTCGGTTCTCGATGGATAGAAGCCGGCTACTTCCCCTTAAGCAATCTCTACGAATCCCTATTTTTCCTCGTTTGGGGAATCACCGCCATCCACCTAGTCGCGGAAAATATGAGCCGTTCCCGCTTAGTAGGAGTAGCCACATCCCCCGTAGCAATGGCAATATCGGCCTTTGCAGCCCTGACTCTGCCCGCAACCATGCAATCTGCAGAGCCCCTAGTACCCGCCCTCAAATCAAACTGGCTGATGATGCACGTTAGCGTCATGATGCTCAGTTACTCAACTTTAATGGTAGGAGCGCTACTGGCGATCGCCTTTTTAATCGTCACCCGCGGTCAAAAAATCGAACTCACCGGTAGTTCCTTCGGCACCAACAGCAACCGCAACGGCAACTACCGCCTCCAACGCCCTCAAAACCCCGAACCTCAAATTGCAGAAACCAGCGCCGACAGCGCATTAGTTTTCAGCGAACCCTCTTTCAACTCCAACAATAACGGTTTGGGCACCACCGCAGTGCTCGAATTAGCAACCGTTCAAACCCCATCAACCGCCCCAACTCAAACCGCAGAACTTCTCTCGCCCCAGCGCTTGAATCTAGCAGAAACTCTTGATAACATTAGCTATCGCATCATCGGTTTAGGATTCCCTTTACTGACAGTTGGCATTATTGCCGGTGCGGTTTGGGCTAACGAAGCTTGGGGTTCGTACTGGAGTTGGGACCCGAAAGAAACTTGGGCGCTGATTACTTGGTTGGTATTTGCTGCCTACCTACACGCCCGCATCACTCGCGGCTGGCAGGGAAGACGCCCAGCAATTTTAGCCGCCACAGGTTTTGTGGTAGTTTGGATTTGCTATCTAGGCGTTAATCTGTTAGGCAAAGGTTTACATTCCTACGGTTGGTTTTTCTAATTCCCGAGCCACCAATCAGC
This sequence comes from Microcoleus sp. MOSTC5, assembly GCF_036701825.1. Lineage (NCBI taxonomy): Bacteria > Bacillati > Cyanobacteriota > Cyanophyceae > Oscillatoriales > Microcoleaceae > Microcoleus > Microcoleus sp. MOSTC5. The sequence goes on from NZ_JAUBRK010000073.1 coordinate 3,573, forward strand.
CAAAGAAGAACAGGATAAGTTAAAGAATCGGGATTAATATTATCTCCGGTTGTAGGGTGGGCAATTCCCACCTTACTCAACCAGCGAGATTCTAATAATTCACTCCCTCTTCCTTCTTGCTTTTTTTTACCCTATCGCGAAATCGAAGGGCCTTCTTGTCTCTTCCTTCTTCCCTCTTCCTTCTTCCTTCTTCCTTCTTCCTTCTTCCTTCATTCATTAAACTAAGGACAATTAATATGGACGAATCGAAAATATTTCCCCAAGAAGACGATGTTGTGTCCGCCCCTACCAGCGCTTTGATGTATCAATGTACATTCAAAGTCAGCGAATTTATGGCAATTATGCAGTCAAAATTGGTAGACGAAAAATTATTTTCAGACGGCTTGGATTGCGAGCTATTAAGTGCTGGCAAAGAGTGGACTAAAGGAAAACTTAGAATGCGTCTGGAGTTCATTCCGCTCGAACCTGAAATCAAAGAGCAAAAAGCCCTTCCTGCCGCTGCCGAAAGAGCAGACACCGTGCAAAACTATGCCGTAGATAGCTCAAATCAAACCGATATAGATCAGCCATTAAATCAATGTGACTCAACAGAAATAAATAATCATTTTTCTATTTCTAGGTATCCAGACCGCGACCCCAAAAGTATAGGAATGTGGAGCTAGGAAGGCAAAGACTGAGAGATTGGGAGAGGGGGATGCTTCCCCTTCTTTCCTCAAAATCCATCCGTTAAATTCCTTACACTCCTCGTTCCCGAACTTGCTTCTTCTTGCTGGATGAAAAACTGCTCTCATGGCCGAATCTTCCAATTGGACGCACCTGCACGCTCAACTGCACCGGACGCTGTTGCAGCGACAAATATTGCCATCACATCAGCCATTGTTAGTAGCAGTATCAGGCGGACAAGATTCTCTGTGTTTAATTAAATTACTGCTAGATTTGCAGTCAAAATGGGGCTGGAGCCTAGCGATTGCTCACTGCGATCACCGTTGGCGTTCTGACTCGGAAGCCTCGGCCAATCATGTAGAACAATTAGCTCTAAACTGGGGAATATCCTACTATTTGGAAACAGCCTCGGACATCCCCAAAACAGAAGCAGCGGCCCGACAGTGGCGATATCAAGCTTTAACCGAAATTGCGATCGCCCACAACTATCCCTACATTGTTACAGGCCATACAGCCAGCGATCGCGCCGAAACACTCCTCTACAACCTGATTCGCGGCAGCGGCGCCGACGGACTTTCCGCCCTTACCTGGACGCGGCCCCTGCTCGATTTTCGATTGCCGATTGCCGATTTTAGATTGGGGAATTCCGGCGAAAATCCCAACTCCCAAATATCTGCCGATTTTAGATTGGAAAATCAAAATGAAAATTCCCAATCGAAAATCCAAAATCTCAAATCTAAAATCTATTTAGTTCGTCCCTTGCTGGAAATAACTCGAGCGCAAACAGGTCAATTTTGTCAAGAGCAAAAACTACCAATTTGGGAAGATTCCACCAATCAAGACTTGCAATATACCCGCAACCGCATTCGATCGGAATTATTGCCTTATTTAGAAACTCATTTCAACCCAAAAGCCCAACAAGCCCTAGCTCAAACAGCCGAACTCCTCCGCGCCGACGTAGAATATCTCGAACTTGCAGCCAGCGACTTGCTACAGCGAGCAATGTCTCCAATTGCAGACAGCCCCCAGGTAAATTTTCAACTTCCCGTCAAGTTAAATCGCCCGATTTTGCGGGAAGCACCCCTGGCCTTGCAGCGACGGGCAATGCGGCAACTACTGCAACAAATATTGCCCTCAGCACCCAGCTTTGAAAGCGTAGAAAAACTAACCAGCTTAATCGTAGCGCCCAACCGATCGCAAACCGATCCATTTCCTGGAGGAGCGATCGGTCGAGTCGAACACCCTTCGATAATTTTAGATCTTAAATTTTAAGCTGTTATCAAACCCGAAAGGACTTGCCGCAAATCAGAAACTACCCGATCTTGCTCCTCTCCAGTCTGCTGCACGCGATCGAGTTCCCCCCCCACCGCTTCCAGCTTTTGGCGCAGCCCCTTCAAATTGTCCTGCACCGGTTGCAACATTTCTTGATAAACATTCACTCGGCCCCAGAGTTCAGCCACTGCACCTTTCTGGTTGAACAAATTCTGCTCTAACTGCTTGAGTTCGTAGCGTTTCGCCTCACTTTCCCCATTTTGGCGGTTTACATTTGCCTCAATTTGGGATATGGCTTCCCGCACTTGCTGAATTTCGTTTTCCAGTCTTTGCAATTCTTGGCTTTGCTGCTGCCGCTGAGTATTTAGCTGTGCGACGACCGGCCCCAAATCAATATCTCCTCGCTCTTGTTTTGGAGCATTAGCAGTACCAAGCCGCCGCCACAGCACCGCCTGATGCTGCTTCAAAACATCTTCGCGTTCCTGCAACCGGAGGCGCTGTCCCACCAGAGTTTCGTTCAACATCTGATAACTTTCAAGTTCATCTGCCATTTCATTTTCCAAAGCCATGCGATCGTACTCGCTAGCAGCTTGAATTTTCCCCTGCAGCTCCTCGATTGTCTCCCGCTGCAGAGTCAACTCCTCCTCTTGATCGTTAACAAAGCGGAACACCTTTTCCAAATCCTGTTGCAAGTGTTGCACCAGCCCCTGCAACTCCTCAACCGGCATCTTCTCCAGGGCTGACACATCTACTCTCTGCTCAGTACCCGCACCACCCGAAGCAGATGCGAGCCTGGAAAGTTGCTGGTACAGATCCTCAACAGCGCGCACCTGCAAAGACACCGACTGAACCTGCTCCTGCTTAGCGCTGAGGGTACTTTGCTGCCCTTTAAGATCCGCCCGAGCTTGCGCCAAAGCATCTTGAGATTGATACCATTCCTGCCAGCGGCTTTGGAGGCTCTGATTTTGTCGATCGACCTCTTCTTGCTGCTGTTGAGCGTTTGCCCGTTTTTGCTCCAACTGCTGCCAGTGCTGATCCAGAATTGCCTGCTGAGCCCCCACCGCACCAAAAGACTGATTCAGTTGTTCCCGCACCCCTTGGGCCGAAGCAATTGCCCCTCCCAGCTTCTTCATCAACTCCTGAATCCTCTGGGTCTGCTGCTCATCAACCACCGCCCCCTGCGGAACCTGAGACTGCTGCTGGGCCACCCGCTGCTGCTCGCCCCGCAACTGTTCCCAAGCGGTCTCAATTTCCACGCGGCTGCGATCGACATCTTCTCGCAGTCGGTTAGCTTCATCTCGAGTATTTTCAATTTCCGAGCGCTGAGCCTCCAGTCGCTCCAACTCATCTTCCATTTGAGCCAACTGCTCTTCGCGGGCTTGCATTTCCATTTCCCGGCGATTGAGTTCCTGACTCGAAAACGTCAGAGAAGCCTTCCACTGTTCAATTTCCTCTTCCTTATCCTTAAACTTGTCCTGCAAGCGCGAGAAATTTTGCAGAATGCTCACCAACTGGCGGGCCGCCTCCTGAATCCGCTGCACTTGCTTGCTAGCGCTCAACTCCACCAGCACCAGCGTGCCGTCGTTAAACTTATTAGCTTCCTCAACTGGGATCGCGTCATCGCCTGGTACGGCGCTCCAATTGTGTTCGCCCCGCTGACAAGCTAGCAGTTTCAGTTCAGCCTTACCGCCACCGAGACCAAAGCCGCTTCTCTGTTTTTGTACTTCCGCTAGATACAGCACACTAATAGTCCTCTGCTTCGTAAAACCTATCCCAACTTACTTTAAGTTACTTAAAGGCCTAAAAGATAAGTGGTGTTTACTTCCTACGCTGTTGGGTAGACGGCTAATCCCAAGATAAGTAGGCTATCCCCCTTAAGCCAAAGGTTCTCAACTAAAGATAACACTGCGTGCGATCTGTAGTCAACTTACCTAAAGTAAATAAGTAAAAGTAAATAAGTATAGGCAAGTAAGGATAACTTTTTGCCACTTAAGTCTTACTCTTTGGTGTCCTTTGCCGAATCCGGGGATAGCATTTTTTCCTAACTATAGCAGCACTCACGCATAGCAATGCTTTACGGGAGAGTGTCCAGAAAGCACGGCCGCCGCCTGCTTTCTGGACGAATGAGACAGCAGAATCAATGCCGCTTGATTTAAGACTAGCAAAACTGCGGGGACTGCCATAGCCTAAAGCTGAAAAAGGTCAGTCCGTCAAAAACTTTCTATTGATTGTACCAGGCTTTAGTTGTGGCTCGATCGTGAAAAAAGCCCTTGCTGCCCCCAAGCGATCGCCATCCTCCGGCGGACTAGGGATTTGAACCGCGCTGCCTTAGAATAGGGTAATGACGCGAGCCTATGACGCGAGCCGCGGGCGAGCAAAAAGGTCGATCGGCAGTGAGGGTTTTCCTGACAATTGCCAACAAAGGTTCATTTTGACTGCACCTGATTTTAGGGCTGGGCCAAAGCCAAAAAAAACCTTGAGCGCAACTCATCCAACCCAACAGACTAGCCTCAAGTTCCCCTCGGGGATCGATCGGCACTTGCTGCTGGTAGCAGCGGTAAAACCAGAGAATCCTCGGTATTTTGAAGTTGACCTACGCAAAGATGCGTTGGATAAACTGACGGCATACTCAGCCAAAAAATTCAAAACTTTGGCGGCCGAAGACTTGAAGCAGTCGGGAATGCCAGCGTTGCACAGTCGAAGTGCCCGTGCAATTGTGCGATGTGGATTCTACGAGTTTAGGCAACAGTGGGAATACAAGGTGAAACTCTACACTTAGAGAATGCCGCGAGTTTCGCGGTTTCAGCTTGTGGACTGGTAGCGCGGCCGACTTAGGCAGCAAGTATCGCCCTTTCGTCAATTCCCAATTGTGAGATGGGCATAAGTGCGTAAATTATTGACGGAAACTAAAGTCAATGTTTGCGCCAGCACACAGTCTTTCCGAGCTCAGACGCCAACGGTTTTAAGGAGGACACTTTAGCTGCATGCAGGGAAATTTGAGTGAAATTGACATCCGCAGCATCCTGCAATTGATTGAGTTAGGTCAGCGAACCGGAGAACTGTTCGTAGAGGCCTACACCTCCACCAGCAGCAGCACGGGTACTCAACCTACCCTGCGCTCCCTTGCAGGACAATCCTGGTATGTCTTCTGCTTCAACGGTCAGATTATTTACGCTACCCAGAGTGCGGGCAGTTTGTTTCGCTTGCGCGACTACCTGCGCCGCTACAAAGCAGATACCGCCCTCGACAAAATCCAAGTTCCCTATATGGCATCTACCAATGCCCCAGAATACGGCTACCTGTGGGCCCTGCTAGAAAACCACATCCTCACCCCAGCTCAAGGGCGCAACATCATCCACAGCATGATCCACGAAACCCTTTTTGACTTGCTCAGCCTCCACCAGGGTTCCTTCACTTTTGAAATGGGCCCTGCTTTGGCTCCTCAACTGACCAGCTTAGAAATTAGCTCGCTGCTGGCCAAGATTGTCAAACAGGTGCAGCAGTGGAAGCAGTTTCACCCTCACATTCAGTCGCCCAACCAATGCCCGGTGATTTCAGATCCCTCCGAACTGCGAGTAGCGCTGCCTGTCAATACCTTTAATACTCTCAGACGCTGGGCCGACGGCCACACTTCGATCCGCCAAATGGCGCGCTACCTCAACCGAGACGTGCTGACTGTCGCTAAGGCGATTTACCCCTTCGTGCAGCAGGGATTGGTGCAAGTATTTTACGAGTCCTCTGTAGCCCCGGCCAACAACAAAAAAGAATGGTCGTCCCCAGAAACCAAGCCTCCTAGAGTTGTCTGCATTGACGACGACAAGATTATTCGCAAAACAGTCGAGTCAATTTTAAATGAACACGGTTACGAAGCTACGGCGATCGGCAATCCCCTCCAAGCCCTGAGTTTGGTTTTTCAACTCAAACCCGATTTAATTCTGTGTGACATCGCCATGCCAGAACTCGACGGCTACGAAATTTGCGCTATGCTGCGCAATTCTAGCGCTTTCCGGCAGACCCCGATCGTTATGCTGACGGGCATCGACGGATTTATTGACCGCGTTAAAGCTCGCATGGCCGGAGCTACAGACTTTTACACCAAACCTTTTGGCGAAAGCGAGTTATTGATGCTGGTAGAAAAATATGTGGGTCCGGGCTACCCTCTGGCCAATATATCGGAAAGATTATTAGACCGCTCGCTAGAAGACGAATTAGAAGAAAAATAAATTTCGCATCGGTGGCATTGTGGGAGCTTTCTTGTACCTGCGCTTAGATAGAGTCTCGACCGCCACAAACAGAAAGCTCGCAGGCGGGCACTATTGGCGAGCGCAGCATAAACTAGAATGTGTAAGTCCGCGCGCTGGCATGAGGGCGTCGGTAAAACTCTGTTCAATTTCTCCACCCAATTGGGTCTAACACGCTCAAAGTGCAAATATAATATACTTGTTCTCCACTTGCAGCAGCTCCGAAAAACCGATGCGCAGAGCTACTAATTGCTAGGTATTTCTGTACAAAGTCGGAGAGTGCATTCTCAGTCTTAACTGACTCAGTTCATGATTGTCGCGACACCAGCCATGTCAACAACCCGTCGCTAATCCGAGTACCGGTTTAGCATTCATCGCAGAAATTACCCAGAGTTTTACCAATTTAGACGGCGGTGGGAGTACAAAGTGAAGCTTTAGGGGTTCCAAATTAATTGTTCGCAGTCGATTTGAGCTAATTTGTCAGCAAAGGTCGCGTGAATTATTGATTGCAGTCAATTATGGACGGAGCAAATCTTTTGCCAAGCACCTCCGGCAGTCGCGCCATTCACCCCTTGGCTGTGTCAAGCTTGGCTGTGTCAAGTTTCGATCGTCGAAGTTTCGATCGGGTTCTTCTTGGCGGGAAACGTCAACAATTTGCTAGAAAGCAGGTGTCAGAATGATGATTAGCGGCAGCCCAGACTTTATATTACCAGGACTAGGCGTAGATCCGGCTCCGGAATTCCAAGAACTAGAAACTCCCGAAGGCGAGCTGCACCTGCGGTTCTATGTTCCTTCGGGGAACGAGTTCGCACTGCCGGCGACAGGGATTAGAGAGGTACTAGCCCCGTCCCCAGACCGCATGACACCGATCCCCAACGTTTCCTCTTTGCTTTTAGGTACCCTAAATATGAGAGGACGAGTGATTTGGGTGGCAGACCTCGGCCAATTTCTGGGAGACCAAACACCTCTGAACACAGACAGACCGGAAATCCCGATCGTGGCTGTGGAAGACCAAGACACGATTTTGGGGCTGGCAGTCGATCGAATTGTGGGGATGGACTGGCTCGACGTAGAGCAACTGCACTCTCAGAACAATGCACCAGACGGCATGATTCCATTTCTGAGGGGAGAATGGATGTTAGGTGCACCAGCTCAGAAAGTGCTCCGACTGCTAGATCAAGTGAAAATTCTGCGCTCGGCGCGGTGGGCAGCGTGAAATCGATTTTAGATTTGCGATTTGCGATTTTCGATTGAGGTCTAACCATCAACAGTCACACGACTTGAGGCGCGCATCTAAACATTCAATTCAAGATAAAAATCTAAAATCTCAAATCTAAAATCTAAAATCAAAAGAGGGCGGCAAATGGCAACAAGTACCAACTTTCAGCAGGACTACCAACGGGCAGAAGCGGCCTACATGGATGGCAATTATTCAGAAGCCGCAGCCCTAGTTTATCAATTAGTAGAAGATTTTCCCGAAGACCCCAGCGCTCGCCTGCTGTGCGGACACATTTACTGCTACGGACTGCAACAGTATGAGGTGGCGCGGGAACAGTATACGGTTGTGCTAGGCCTGAGTGACGATCAGACTTTGGTCGAACACGCTCACAGCGGAATTACTTACACAGACCAATTTTTATCCGGAGAACTGCAACCGGAAAATGTCGAGGCTTTGTCTGCTGAAACAGAATTGGAATTCTACCCAGACTTATCTCTTGATGAAGGGTTAGAAGACCCGGATTTGGGACTTTTCCAAGGAAATTCCCCCTCCCTTTCCTATAGGAGTCAATCGCCAGACGACTTGGAAAACGAGGATTTGGCAGACTTGGGCATGAGCGGCTTGGAGTGGGAAGCAGAAGACGACGATCGCGCCGACCCTGTCCCAGATTTAAGCTCACATTCTAACCCTTTTTCTAGCGACAGTGCCGGGATGGCAGCTTATGCTGAGACTCCCGACTCGCTAGACATCGACGACTTTGAAGACTCGGACTTTGGAGACCCTTTTGCCTTAGATGATGGAGGGTTTGATGCTGCTGACGTGTCTAGCAGCAAAGTGTCTGGGAAACAGGCACCTTACTCAGGAGATTCATTTTCAGAAGCTCCGACTCAGATGCTCAACGGTCAAAGTTTTGCCTCTTCAGACATCGGGAATTCCTTCGACTCGAACCAAGTAGACTCCCCCATCGGGCCCTCCGACAATTTTGGCGAACCTTTTGCTGGGTTCGATTTGCCAGACGAACTCGACGGGAACTCCGACTACGACTACCAAGCCCCGCCCCAGAGCCGCCAAAATCACGCTCATAGCGCAGATCCCGCAGAAGAGGAAGACCCCTTTGCCGAGGCGATGCCCTCGTCGGGTTTCGGGTCTTCTCGACCTCAAAACAAGCAGTCGAATACCGGCGGGTCGGACTACTCGTCAAACTATTCGCTGGCTGAAGACGAAACGCTGTTGATGGGAGGTGCTGTCCCCAACTCTCAAAGTCAAAGGTCGAGCCGGGAAAAATTTAATTCGGTCGATCGATCCTCCGCCAACAACAACGGTTACGGCGACTCGGAACCCCCGGCATTTGGTTCTATAGACAGCTTCGAGTTAGATGCTTTTGATGACGATGCTTTTAGCGATTCTTTCTCTTTCGACGACAACGAACAAGCGACAGCTTTCGGGGCGACCGAGAAGAACAGCAGCGGCTGGTCGTCAAAAGCTGCGAACGCTCAACAACACAGCGACTTTTTAGACGAATTTGACGAGTTTGACGATTTGGGCAATTTGCCGGACTTTGACATCTCAGAAGATGCCAGCAGTTCGATGCTAACTAGAAATAATACCAATTTCGGCAACTCGACCAGCGGCATGATGGGAACGACAGGCAGCGGCCTGGACTTTGACAACAGCGATGGCTCAGCAATTCGGGATGACGAGATATTTAGCATAAACGGCCCGGCTGATTCGTCAGTGCCGAGTTTTGCTCCCACAGAAACAGAGGCGGTCGATACTTCGGTGACGGTAGAACAGGGGGGACTGGCTTTCTTGGAAAATGCCCCTTTGTTTACAAAACAGTTGTACACGGCAATCGGGGCGGGACTGGTTTCTCTGGTAGCTGTGGCTTTCGTCACCAACATTGCCTCCTATCAAGCTCTGCGGCAAGACAAACCGGAGGCGATCGTTTACCTGCGCCAAACAGGCTGGGTAATGACCGCAGCAGCAGGCTTTACGAGCTTTTTAACTTCTTGGGGGATCGGCCAGTTGATCGCCAAGCAGGTGCGCAAGTCCTCGGACAATTTGCAAGCTCAGTTCGATGCCGTATCTCAAGGAACTTTGGACGCTCGCGCTACGGTTTACTCGGAAGATGAATTTGGCAAAATGGCTGCTAAATTCAACCACATGGCGAAGGTCATCCAAACCACGATCAGCGATACCAGGCGCAAGTCTGACGAGCAGGAACAGGCAAAAGAAGACTTGCAGCGCCAAGTGATTCGCTTGCTAGACGACGTGGAAGGAGCGGCTCGGGGTGACTTGACGGTGACTGCGGAAGTGACCGCAGACGTTTTGGGCGCTGTTGCTGACTCGTTTAACTTGACTATTCAAAATCTGCGCGAAATCGTCCATCAGGTGAAGCAGGCGGCGAGGGAGGTCAGCAAAGGCGCTACGGATAGTGCTAAGTTTGCGGGCGATTTGTCTTCCGACGCGCTGCGGCAAGCTGAGGAACTGGCGGCAACGCTGAATTCGGTGCAAGTCCTCACAGACGCGATTCAGCGGGTCGCAGAGAGCGCTAGAGAGGCGGAAGAAGTGGCCAGGGGCGCGGCGGCAACGGCTCTGAAAGGAGGCGAGGCTGTGGAGCGGACGGTGGCCGGGATTTTAGAAATTCGAGAAACAGTAGCAGAAACCACTAGAAAAGTCAAGCGGTTGGCGGAAGCTTCTCAAGAAATTTCTAAGATTGTGGCTTTAATTGCGACGATCGCCTCCCGGACGAATTTGTTGGCCCTCAACGCCAGTATTGAGGCGGCGAGAGCTGGGGAAGCGGGCAGGGGTTTTGCGATCGTGGCAGACGAGGTGCGACAACTGGCAGACCGATCGGCTAAGTCTTTGAAAGAAATCGAACAGATCGTGATGCAAATTCAAAGCGAAACCGGCGCGGTAATGACGGCGATGGAAGAAGGGACGCAGCAGGTTATTGAGGGGACAAGATTGGCAGAACAGGCGAAGCGATCGCTTGAAGATATCATTCAAGTAACTAACCGAATTGACGTGTTAGTGCGATCGATTACTGCCGACACTGTAGAGCAAAACGAAACCGCTCGCGCCGTAGCTTCTGTGATGCAAGCAGTGGAATTAACTGCTCAGGAAACCTCCCAAGAAGCGCAGCGAGTTTCCGGTGCTTTGCAAAACTTGGTAGGCGTTGCTCGCGACCTTTTGACATCGGTGGAAAGATTCCGAGTAGAAACCGCAGAAAGACAATAATTAAGTGTCTAATGCTTTTTTATCTGCTTATTTACCAGCACATTGGTGGGGCAATGATGGCATAGAAAAAGCAACCTCGCAGTCTTGAAACCGCTGCGGGGCTGCTAATTCAACACCTAAACAAAGTAGGAGTTGCACAGATGGACGATAACATAGTAGAGGTAATACCGGGCATCTTTGGTGAAGTTAAGCCTGCGGGTTCTATTATCTCTACCATAACCAAATCTAGCAGGGGCTATGCCAATAAAAGACTTCGCCTTAACGGTGAATGGAAAACGTTTACTGTCCACCGTTTAGTATTAAAACATTCATTAGGTCTGCCGCTCAGACCCGAATACTTTGCTTGCCATACTTGCGATGTCCGCAACTGCATTAATCCTAACCATTTGTGGTCAGGTTCTAGGCTGAAAAATTCTCAAGATAGGTTTAAAAAAGGACGTATTAAAGATGTCGGAAGTACATCTGCGCCGACACCTAAAAAAAAACTGCGAGGCAGAGAAATAATTCCTGGTATTCGGGCCAAAATACAGCCGAACGGCTGCATGATTTGTACCTTGGCTAAAAGAAGTGATGGTTGCGCGATTAAGGGTACTAAAATTAATGGTAAAACCAAAAGTTTCTACGCTCACAGACTTGTACAGGAACACAAACTGCGAAGGCCTGTCAAACCCGGTTATTTTGCGTGTCACAGTTGCGGCATCGCGGTTGTGTCAATCCCGACCATTTGTAGGAAGGAACCCCCGCCGATAACTCCCGCGATGCTATGAAAAAAACCGCTTTCCTTTCGTTCCATCTGTCAACCGCAAACTAAAACCCGATCGGGTGCGGGAGATTCGCTATCTTGTAAGTGAGGGCATCTCCAAAACAAAAATAGCCAGGACATTTGCGATATCTCGCAGTCAGATTATTCTCTTGGCAAGGGGCGAGATATACAAAGAGATTCTCTAGAACTACTAACATAGACTCAATACAATAACGCTTAAAATCAGGAATAAAACTATGCTGCCGGAGCAACAACAGAGGATAATGGGCTACTTTATTGAGGAGGCAAAAGACCACCTCAATACGATCGAACAAGGCTTGCTGAATCTGCAAACCACGATCGAAGACCCAGAACTGGTCAACGAAGTATTTAGGGCCGCTCACTCTGTCAAAGGAGGAGCAGCAATGCTGGGGCTGACCAGCATTCAGCAAACAGCTCACCGACTAGAAGATAGTTTTAAAGTTTTAAAAGAGTGCAGCGTTAAAGTAGACCAACAGCTAGAGTCCCTTTTCCTGCGAATTTTTGACACATTGCAAGGGCTGTTAGAGCAACTGTCGGGGCCTTTTGGGCTGACAGAGGAATTGGGAGAACAGATGGTTCGAGAATTAGAACCAGTATTTGAAGAACTCAACGGGCACTTGGGGGGACTCGTCGGATACGGAGAACACGATTTAGACGAGAGCAGCCTGCTGCCAGTACCCGAAAAAGTTATGGCAGGGATGGGAATGGGGGCGTTTGGCTCATCGAGGACTTTTGCGGACTCGGGATCATCGGTTTACGCACCTGATGCCAGAGCAACAGAAGACAGCGCGCTGCAGCTAGTGTTTGACTCGGACGTGCCGGCGAGGATGCGGGAACTCCTGCAAGAGTTCAAACAGCCCGAAGGGCCAGAAAGCAGGCGGCAACTCAAGAACATTTGTCGGAACTTGCTCAGGGCAGGGGAAGAATTTGACCTGCCCTGCTGGATAGAATTGATCCAAGCTGTATCCAAGGCGATCGCCAACCCAGAAAATAGCTACCGCACCTTAGCCCCAACGGTGATCAAAGACATCAAACAAGCGCAAGAACTGGTAGTTTCGGGTCTAGAATCGTCGATCGCACCGAGCGCAAAACTTCTGGCGCTGCAGCCGGCTGTTGTGTTTCCAGAAACGGATTTTGAAGATTTGCTGGCATTCGCTCAACCGGGTACATCGGGGACAAATGCGGTTTCTGTTGAGGATGCGGCCTGGGATCTGGTGGGTTCTGGCGATGCCCAGGATGGATTGAACAAGTTGCTGCCGAATATTTCTGGGCTGAGCATAGACGAACTGTTCGACCAACTCGACAGCGGCGAGAGCAACGATTATAGCGGCAGTCGATCGCCCCAGTTCGACGATTCCGCCTTCGCAGAATCGGATATAGAGATGAGTGCTTTTAGAGGCTCGACCCGCAGCGGCCCGGAAGTGGGCGCGGCAGAACTCAACACTTTAGCTGACTTGTTTGACGGCGAGTCCCCGGATCTCGACGGCGCTTGGGAAGAAGAACAAGACCTCGACTATGCCCAGTCTTCTAGGATATCGGCGGGAATGCTGGAGTCAGACGATGACAATTCCGGCGATTTTACTGATTTGTTATTTGACGAATACGATGCGGAAAGTTCGGAAACTAAGACGGCGCCTCCGATTGACGACCTGACGACTTTGTTTGGGGAGGATTTGCTGTTTGCAGACGAGCCAGACGGTTCGGCGGTAGCTGCCGGTCAGAACAATGGGGGTTCGAGGCAGCAGCTAATTCGCCAACAGCTTGACACTGGTAACGGCAGGGGCGGTTTGGCTCGGCCAGACGGCACGGTTCCCCCAGCCAGGGGACAAGCTGACGAAGATGCTCTGGGTACGCTTTTGGACGAAGTAGCTGCCCAAACTTCTGCTGTGGTTGCGGAGGATGCTGATTTAGATAACTTGTTCGGCGATGAGGGCGAATCTGACGCAACGGCTGTGCCGGCAATCTCTTCGGATTTTTCTCTCAACCCTGACGCTTTCGGTGCAGAATCGAACGAGCCAGCAGCAGGCGGCGGCAAGGATTCAGCGGATGCCGAAGCGCTCGATCTGCCTGAAATAGATGATTTCGAGTTGCTCTCCGAGCTTGGCGAGGACTCGGATTTGAGCGAGCTGTTGGGGATTGCTTCTAGTTACCTTTCTTCAGAAGACGAAGGTGGGGAAAGCGGGGACGATCGATATCTAGCTGCTGGCATCGCACAAAATGAGGAAATTGGTAGCGTTCTTGACATGACATCAAATTCGGATTTAGATATCTCTGCGGATGGAAATTGGCTAGAAGATGCTTTCGGCCTGGAAGACGAGTCTATGCAGTCGGTCAACCTCGATCTGGACGATACGGATTTAGAGGCGCTGTTTGGGGATATGACCTCGGGTTCGATTTCTGGGGAGGAGCAGACTGTGGGGGATCGGCAAGGAGTGGCTACTTCCCGAGAGGCGGCGGATTTGGCTGAGCTTTTCGGTTCAGTACCTACGGGTACTGAGTATGACGGGGAAGCTTCGGGGCAAGCCGATGAGCGCTGGCTGAATTCAAATGGGGGTTCAGAATTGCTGGGTGCGGATGTGGGATTTGATGAGGGCGACTTAGGGAGTTTGTTCGAGAACAATGCTGCGACTGTTTCCGACAAAGGCTTGGCAAATTCGGCAGCGGTTGAACTTGGAGCTTTGTCCGATCGTCCTGATGCGGAAATTTCAAGTGTCGAGTCTGATGAGGGTTTAGGTTTCGATTTCTTGGAGGATATGTTTGGAGAAGGCGTGGGGCAGCAGGGCGATGCTGTCGCGGCGGGAGATGAGGGCGCGGCTGTTGATGTCGAGGAATTGTCTGCCCAACTTCCCGAGGGTTTCTTCGACGAGGCGGGTGCGGATTTGTTCGATCGACTCGAAACAGATACCGCTGGCTCGTCCGAGGGCGAGGATGATTTGTTTGATGCGCTGGAAACGGATTTTTTGAGTGCGGATTTAGAGGCGCTGCCTGCTGCATCTCTCGATCGTATGTTTGATGATGGCGATGCTGACTTGCTCTCAGCGATGGAAACCAAGGCCGCTCTCAACAGCGAAGAGTTGGAGGGTTTTGATGATTTGTTGGATTCGATCGATGCTGAGGTTCTGGTGACTTCGGAAATGACGGCGGGCTTTTGGGACGCTGACGAGGAGCCTGTCTCGGTCGATGCCTCGGAGTTGGAAGAGGGCTCGCTGGCAGACTTTTTTGGCGAGGCAGAATCAGGTGCTGAGGATGGCGAAGGCAATTTTGACGATTTAGAAGCACTGTTAATTGCAGGGGGTGCTGGGGCTGTAATAGCAGCTTCTGGGGGGACAAATCAGAGTCCGGTAAATACAGAAGTTTTCTCGGATCTCGAAGAACTCCTCAGCGAGAGCGCAACTATGCCGGAAATGCCTGCACCGACGACAACTGCCAGTAAAGCTCTGCGCGCTGCTGCCGATGAGAGCGACGACGAATTTGGCGATTTGGAAAAACTGCTCGAAGATCCAAAAGACGGCGGTCGCCAAGGGGAAGCCAATATCGGGCCGTCAGCGCTCAACAGAGGAAGGCGGAATGCCCGCGCGGGCGGGTTCGGCGACCAGACGATGCGGGTGCCGGTCAAGCAACTGGACAACCTCAGCAATTTGATGGGGGAACTGGTGGTGAACCGCAACAGCTTGGAGCAAGACCAAGAACGGATGCGGCAGTTTTTGGACAATTTGCTGCACCAGGTAACGCTGCTGAGCGATGTGAGCCAGCGGACTCAGGATTTCTACGAGCGGAGTCTTTTGGAGATTGCTTTGCTCGCCAACAGGCAGGGACACCGATCGGCCTGGCGCTCTGAGGATTCGGCCCACACCCGGGAAAGTGCCTGGAGACCGGAGGAAATGGACAGGTTTACTCCTTTCCACAGTTTGGCTCAAGAGATTATTGAGCTGATCGTGCGGGTGCGGGAGTCGGCGGCGGACATTGAGTTTTTGGTGGATGAGGCGGATCAGGTGACTCGCCAACTGCGGCAAGTCACGACTCAACTGCAAGAAGGTTTGACTCGCGCCCGGATGAAGCCGTTTGCGGAGACGACGGACAGGCTGTTCCGGGCGGTGCGGGAAATTGCGATTAAGTGCGGGAAGCAGGCTCAGTTGCAGGTTGAGGGTAAGGATATTTTGATCGACAAGATGATTGTGGATCAGCTATATGACCCGATGACTCATTTGGTCAACAATGCGATTACTCACGGGATCGAAGCGCCGGAGGTGCGTCTGGCGGCTGGGAAGCCTGCAGTCGGCAGGATTACCATTCGCGCTTTCCACCAAGGGAACCAAACGGTGGTTTCGGTTTCTGACGACGGGGCGGGAATTGACCCGCAAAAGGTGAAGGCGAAGGCGATCAAGCAGGGTATGCTGACGGCGGCTCAGGCTCAGAGGATGTCTCGCTCCGAAGTTTACGATTTGCTGTTTATGCCCGGTTTCAGCACTCAGGAACAGGCGACGGAGTACGCCGGCCGCGGGGTCGGTATGAATGTGGTGCAGACTTCCTTGCAGGAGATTCGGGGCACTGTGTCGATCGATTCCACGATCGGCAAAGGGACTGTGTTTACGATCCGTTTACCTCTGGTGTTGAGCATTTCTAAGGCTCTGACTTGCATTAGCGATCGGGCTCGCATTGCTTTCCCGATGGATGGGGTCGAGGATATGATCGACGTGCCTCGGGATCAGGTGACGACGGGGGATGACGGTTTGCCTTGCATTGAGTGGCGGGGTTCGATTTTGCCGTTCCGGCCGCTGCGGGATTTGCTGGGTTACAACCGCCATTTGGGTCGGGGCAGTGTTTACGGGTTTAATACTGACGATGACATGATTTCGGTGATCGTGCTGCGGTCTGCTGGCAATTTCTTGGCGGTGCAGGTGGATCAGGTTTCCACGGAACAGGAAATTGTGATCAAACCGTTGGAGGGGCCGGTGCCCAAGCCGATCGGGATTGCTGGGGCTACAGTGCTCGGGGACGGTCGGATCGTGGCAATTGCGGACGTTCTGGAGCTGATCGATTTGGCTACCGGAAGGCTGCGGAAGGACACTGGCGGTACGCTTTGGGATGAGGGCGATCGGATTGCTGCTGAGGCGGAAATCGAGAAGACTGAGCCGACTGTGCTGATCGTGGATGATTCGATTACCGTGCGATCGCTGTTGTCGATTACTTTCGAGAAGTCTGGCTATCGTGTGGAAGAAGCTCGCGACGGTAAGGAAGCTTGGGAAAAGATGAAATCTGGTCTGCCTTGCGATATCGTTTTCTGCGATATTGAAATGCCGAGAATGGACGGTTTGGAACTACTTTCTCGGATGCAGAAGGATGCGATTTTGTGCGAATTGCCGATCGCGATGTTGACTTCTCGCGGTGCTGACCGACACCGCCAAATGGCTTACAGTTTGGGCGCGAAAGGCTATTTCACTAAGCCTTATTTGGAGGAGCAATTGCTTGATGCTGCTTCTCGAATGTTGAAAGGTGAGGTTGTTGGTGCTCCGGTTGTTGTTTAATCTCATTCATCTGCGTTTATCTGTGTTTATCTGCCTATATCAGCGGTTGAAAAAAGAAGAATTTCTTAACCGCTGATAAAAATGGATTGACGCGGATTAACGCAGATTTAGATATTCATCTGCGTTATCTTAAACACGGAAACGGAGGACACGGCAATGCCGTGTCCCTACCTCAAAATAATCCATCAAACTCGATGAGAGATGTAACCATCGCCCGATTAATTGTAGGGAAACGGCACTGCCGTATCCTGATTTCGGGTAATATTAATTCCCATGCCACCGGATTTGATATTACAGCCCGCAGAAACTTTGGGTTTTGGTGATAGGCTGGGAAAGTGGGGTGTCACGGAGGGCGATCGAGGTTAATGTATGAAAGCTGAAGAACTTTTAGAAAAATACGCAGCAGGACAGCGCAACTTTCAAAAAGCAGACCTTAGAGAAGAAAACCTCAAAGGTGCGGACTTGAGTGGAATAGACCTATCGCATTCAAATCTCTCCGGTGCGGACTTGAGTGAGGCAACTCTAACTCGGGCAAACTTTAATAGTGCCAATCTCATTAAAGCATCCCTGAAAAATGCTAATTTGAGCAGTTTAGTAGGCGCTTCTTCAGCAAATTTGAGTTGGGCAGACCTGAGTGGCGCAAATTTGAGTGGGGCCAACTTTAGTAGTGCTACTTTAAATTTTGCTGACTTACACCGGGCAAATCTGACAGGAGCAAACTTTAATAACGCTAAATTAGTTAGTACCAATTTAGACGAAGCAAATTTGAGTGGTACAACTTTAGATAGTGCTGACATACGTGTAGCTTCTTTGTATAAAGCGAACCTAAGTAAAGCGAATCTGAATAAGGCTGATTTGACTGAGGCATACTTGCTGGAAGCTGACTTTACTATGGCAAATTTAAGTGAGGCAATATTGACTCAGGCAAAACTTCAAAAAGCTAAATTCCAGAAAGCTAATTTCCGCCAAGTTAATCTGTCAGGAATGAATTTAACTAATGCGAATCTAGAACAAGCAAAACTTGACAGTACCGAGCTAAAATATGCTTGTCTTCGAGGTGCCAATTTAGAAAGAGCCAATCTGCGATATTCAAATTTGATCGGAGCTAATCTGATAGAAGCAAACTTAAGGAGGGCAGACTTTACTCGGTGTAACTCTTATGGCTGGAATATCAAAAATGCCGACTTAACTGGTGCTATCATGCCAGATGGAGAAATATACCAGCCAGAAACCTCTGACGGAGAACTCTACCAGCCAGAAACTTCGGAAAAATTATCCCAAAAAGTGACATCTATGACGCGCAAAATTATTCGTACTGACAAAGCACCGGCACCCGTGGGCCCTTACAATCAAGCGATCGCCGCAACGGGCACTATGCTGTTTGTAGCTGGTCAAATTGCGATCGACATTAGACTAAACGATATTGTCTACACCGACGACGTGGCAAAACAAACCGAACAAGTTATGGCAAATCTCGAAGCGATTCTCACAGAAGCCGGCGCTACTTGGTTGGATGTGGTAAAAACTACGGTTTTCCTCAAAGATATGAATGATTTTGCCGCTGTGAATGCGGTTTATGCGAAATATTTTGATGCGGAAACTGCACCGGCGCGCGCTTGTGTGGAGGTTTCGCGTTTGCCGAAAGATGTGTTAGTTGAGATTGACTGTATTGCTGTGATTTGATTTAAGATCAATTCCGGTGGCACTAGAATCACAGGCAATGGAGGACACGGCAATGCCGTTTCCCTACCCCAAAACGATCGATATTCGTCTATGAAAGAGGTAATCATCCCCCGATTAATTGTAGGGAAACGGCACTGCCGTGTCCTGACTGTAGGTAATATCTTTATATTTTATTCAGTCCGCGCAGGCGGACTTCGTTTGTGTAGTTGCGGTTGAAACCGCCGAATGATAAAAGAGGTAACTTTATATTTGATTGAGTCCGCTAGGAGTGAAGTTAATTTGTGTAGTTGCGGTTTCAACCGCCGAGGGTAAAGTGCGCGAATGTATTAACTTCTACAGCCGATCGCACTCTTGTCGATCTGTCGCTGTCGCGCACCTACTCTCAAATCAATCTGAAACAATCAGATTTAATCTCAACTAGCAATTAGCAATTACTAATCACCAGTTACCAATTAGCAATTAGCAATTACTCTACAAGTAATTACCAATTACCAACTGTAAACTATTTATTCAGCGCTTCGCGGGCGGCTACCGCTTCGTCGGGATGAATATTCAAGCGGGTCAAATTAATTCGACCTTTATTGTCAATTTCTCGCACTTTGACAATCACTTCATCGTTCACAGCTAACTCGTCTTCCACTTTCCCGACGCGGTAGTCCGCTAACTGGGAAATGTGAATCATTCCTTCTTTTCCGGGCAAAATTTCCACAAAAGCGCCGATCGGAATAATTCGAGTTACGCGGCCGACATACACGTCTCCTGCATTCAACTTGCGCGTCATGCCTTGGACAATGTTGTAAGCCCGCTGAGCTTTTTCGCTGTCGTTGCCGGCAATTGTCACGGTTCCGTCATCTTCGATGTCAATTTTGACACCGGTTTCTTCGGTGATGGCTTTGATCGTTTTGCCACCAGGCCCAATTACCAAACCGATAAATTCTGGATCGATTTTCAGAGTTAGCAAACGCGGTGCAAACGGCGACATTTCCTTGCGGGGAGTGTCGATGGTTGCCAGCATTCTTTCTAGAATGTGCAGTCTGGCCGGTTTGGCTTGGCGGATGGCGGTGGCAATCACATCTAAGGGCAAACCTTTGATTTTCATGTCCATCTGCAAAGCAGTAATCCCGGTGTCGGTACCGGCTACTTTGAAGTCCATGTCGCCTAAGAAGTCTTCAATTGCCTGAATGTCAGTCAAAATTCGGACTTCATCGCCTTCTTTAATTAAGCCCATTGCCGCGCCGCTGACGGGTTGGGAAAGGGGAACGCCTGCATCCATTAATGCTAGCGTTGAGGCGCAAACTGAACCCATTGAGGTGGAACCGTCGGAAGAAAGGATTTCTGAAACTACGCGAATGACGTAGGGGAAATCTTCTTTGGATGGCAAAACGGGCAGCAAAGCGCGTTCTGCCAGGGCTCCGTGACCGATTTCTCGGCGTCCGGGCGATCGCATCGGCTTGGTTTCTCCCACGGAAAACGGCGGGAAATTGTAGTGATGCAAGTAGCGTTTGTCTTGCTGCGGGTGCAAGTCGTCTCCTAAGTCTTGGGCGTCGCCTGGGGTTCCCAGGGTAGCTGCGGACAAGACTTGGGTCAACCCCCGATTGAACAGCGCACAGCCGTGTACTCGCGACGGCAGCACGCCTACGCGACAAGAAACGGGTCGCACCTCGTCTAGCTTGCGGCCGTCTACGCGGACGCCATCTTCGAGGATTTGCTTCCGCATCATTTTTTTGGTAACGTCTTTGAAAACGTTGCCGATCGCCTTGCTGTTGGCGGTGGCGGCTAGTTTTACCGGATCGTCTTCCGAGAGTTCGGCGATCGCAGATTCGACTTCATTTGCCTTAACTTCGTCCAAAGCTGCATTCCGTATTGTTTTGTCTTTTTCAAATCTTGACAAAATGATGCGGATGGGTTCTTGGGCGCGATCGCGAATAAAGTTTTCCAGGGCCGAGTCTAGGGATGGCCGTTCCTCTACCACCAAATCAATGCCCAATTCCGCCATAATTTCGCGCTGGGCTTGAATCAAGTCACAGGCTGCTTCATAGCCGAAGTCGATCGCCTCGATGATATCCTGTTCCGGCAATTGGTTCGCGCTGGCTTCCACCATGATTACTCCATCAGGAGAACCGGCTACCACGAGATCCAACTCGCCTTCTTTGATTTCGCTGTAAGTTGGGTTGATGATGAAATCGTCCCCTACCAAACCGACTCGTACCGCGGCCATCGGCCCGTAAAACGGCATTTTCGCCAGCAGAATCGCCACCGAAGCCCCCGTCACCGCCAAAACGTCCGGCGGCACTTGTTCGTCCATCGAAACCGTTGTTGCTACAACTTGGATGTCATCTCGCAGCCAGCTTGGAAATAGCGGGCGCAGCGGTCGATCGATCAAACGGCCCGTCAAAGTCACTTTTTCTGGGGGACGCCCTTCCCTGCGCAAAAATCCACCGGGAATTTTACCGCCAGCGTAGAGTCTCTCTTCGTAATCCACCAACAGGGGCAGGAAATCAATTCCCTCTCTCCCCTGCGATCGAGTCGCTGTCACCAAAACCGCCGTGTCACCCGACTGAATCAAAACTGCACCGCCTGCTTGAGGCGCTAGTAAACCAATCTTCAGTCTAATATCCCGTCCATCGAAGGATATTGACTTGTCTATCTCTACCATGTAGCACTGCTTCCTTATCTACCACATTCTTTCTCTGTCGGGATCGTAACATTACCACAGGAGGTTTGAGACTCCGACGCCAAAAGACAGGGATAATCGCCTCGCGATCGACTGTGGGCGCCTAGATTCTAAGCATTTATACTCGAAATTATTTTTTGCAGTCTGGGGTCGATTCTCCGGTCGATCGCCCGCTAAACGCCTGCCATAGATGGTACTATGAATTTTCATTTGGGAATTGGGACGTTGAAGGAAGAAGGAAGAAGGATTTAGTTATCTAGGACTGGGAATAAGCCGTAAGGTACTTATGTTGCACCCTACAGATACAGGTTATACCTAAGTCCTGTCTGGATAAAAATATCCTTTGTATGTTTAAAATTTTATTCATAAATCCCATATAAATGCTGTAGTCAGCCTCGAACTTAAATAAAAATATCAGGGTAAAAAATATGGCAATTTTACACGGCAGTTGGCAACTTGATAATGATAATAGTTGCTTATTTATTTGGGGAGAAACTTGGCGAAAAATTGGGGCGATTGACACCCTAGAATCGGGGATAAATCTACCGCATCCCTTAGCCATGACCGAAGCTGAATTTAAGACTTTCCTAAATTCATTGCAGCAGTCAGGAAAACTCAACTGGCAATTACCGGAAACCGCAGAAACTCCACCGGAAAAAAGTAAAAAAACTAGGCGATCGCCCAAAACTCAAAACGCAGCAGAAATTCCCTCCCAAAACTCCTCTATTCAAAGGGAAATTCGGGCGATAGCACTGCCCACCAAAATCTCAGAATCGAACGCAAATCTGATGCCGCAGCACTCAGCAGCAGCACTTGAGGAATCGGTCAAAATCGAGGAAATTTACCTTTATCCCTGGCAAGTCGAGGGTTTTTGTCTCAACCCTCAAGCAGCTTTTGTTTTCTTGCAATCACTACCGCTTAACAGCACGGAACCCGACTCTTTTGTCGGCTCAGATTTGCGTTTTTGGTCTCATATTGCTAGGTGGAGTTTGGATTTGTTGGCAAGATGCAAATTTTTGCCGGGATTGGAGAAACAGTCGGACGGTTCTGCTATTGCTAAATGGCAACCGCTGTTAGATAGTTCTACAGACATACTCCGCCTCGCCACTTTTGTCAAGCAAATGCCGACGGCTTGCCGAACATATCAGAAGAAGGAAGAAGGAAGAAGGAAGAAGGAAGAAGGAAGAGGGGAAAAGGAAGAAGGAAGAAGGAAGAAGGAAGAAGGAAGAGGGGAAAAGGAAGAAGAATCCAGTCAATTGCCTTTAGCGGTGGATTTGCCGATGGGGGCGGAGGAATTGGTGTTAGGCTTTTTGAGCAGTATTGTAGATAGTCAAGTGAGATCGGCTGGTAGCTCTACTTTAGACATCAAAACACTTTCTCCTGTGCGCGAGTGGCTGCAAGCTTTGCAGCAAGAATCTGGGATTGTGCAAGTAGAATCAGCAGCTTTAGAAAACTTGGCAACCAAGCTGAGTGCTTGGACTGCACCGCTGCAAAACCAATTATCTCAACAAAGCCAATTTCGCACTTGCTTTCAACTCATACCGCCAGCGCCTGGTAAAGCCAACTGGAGTTTAAATTATTGCTTGCAAGCAGCAGATGAAGCGGAATTTTTGGTAGACGCGACAACTATTTGGAACAACTCAGTCGAGCGTTTGGCTTATGCGGGGCGGACAATAGAATTGCCTCAAGAAACTTTGCTCAGCGGCTTGGGTTTAGCCTCGAAACTTTATCCGTTAATTGAACCGAGTTTACAAGCCCAGCGGCCTCAATCTTGCCAATTAAATCCCCTGCAAGCATACGAGTTTATTAAGTCTGTAGCTTGGCGGTTTGCTGATAGCGGGTTGGGTGTAGTTTTGCCGCCGAGTTTGACAAAGGCGGATGGTTGGGCGAGTCGTTTGGGTTTGAGCATTCAAGCGGAAACTCCGAAAGTGAATCCGGCGAAAGGCGGGTTGGGATTGCAAAGTCTGCTAAATTTTAAGTGGGAATTGACGATCGGCGGACAGCGCATTTCTAAGGCAGAGTTTGACAGATTGATCGCGTTGAATTCGCCTTTGGTGGAAATTAACGGCGAGTGGGTAGAGTTGCGCGCGCCGGATGTGAAAGCGGCTCAAACTTTTTTTGCCAGTCGCAAAGAGCAAATGACTCTTTCTTTGGAGGATGCTTTGCGTTTGGCGTCGGGCGATTCTCAGACGATCGAAAAATTGCCTGTGGTGAATTTTGAGGCTACGGGTCAACTTCAGGAATTGTTGAATACTTTGAGCGATAATCAAGCGGTAAGTGCGATCGCAACTCCGGCTAGTTTCCGAGGAAAATTGCGGCCTTATCAAGCCCTAGGAGCAGGCTGGTTAGCATTCTTAGAACGCTGGGGTTTGGGTGCTTGTCTCGCGGACGATATGGGATTAGGGAAGTGCATTTTACCAGATTCTTTGCTTTTTGTTAATGGTTTTTTACAAAAAGCTGAAAAAATATGGGAAGCTTATGCCGGAAAAGCAGAATTCGACGGTGAGGGCTTTTGGTCTGAAACTAACGAGCAATTACTGGTAAATTCCATAAATCAGGAAACAGGCAAAATTGTACAGGCGACTATTCGACGACTTTACCGCCAGCAAGTGCAAGAAAAGTTGCGAACAATCAACCTACAAGATGGTAGCAGCATCACAATTACCCGCCGCCACAAATTGTTAGGACGTGATGGCTGGACAAATGACCTCAAGGTTGGAGATTATGTTTGCGTTCCTGCTAAATTGTATTGGGAAGGAAAGCCGGAAGATCCCGATTTGGTAAAGTTTCTGGCTTGGCAGATAGCTGAGGGATATGAGCAGCGCGATCAAGCAATGCTCACAATAACGCAGAAAGATGTGGCAGTTCTTGAAGAATTGCGTTTCACACTTCACCGTTTAAGCAAAAAGTATGGGATCAAAATAAATAATCCTGCTGTTCGTACTCCCGGTAAGGAAAGAGCAGCATATTTAGCTGTGTGTAGTCGATCGTACCACAGCTTTCTTGAGTCTAAAGGCTACGAGTGGGGAAAGCTGTCAGCCGAGAAAAGCTTCCCGCAATTCATCATGCAAGCCAATCTTGATAGCATACGGATTTTCCTCAAAAACTACTTTGATGCTGAAGGTTCGGTCTTTCTTAACACGCGAAATCTCGAAATTAGCACCGCTTCGCCTTTAATCATTCAACAACTTTCTACACTGCTGCGGCGCTTTGGAATTTGGCTGCGAATCGCCACTAAGCAGAAACGCGCCACCAATGGCAGCGGGATTTTTCGTACCTATTATATCGGTACTTTCGGCGGTAACTCAGCGCGCATATTTTTGCAGGAAATTGGCTTCGGTGATTCCGAAAAACAGCGTAAATTAGAGCAGATTTGCGAAGTTAGTGCCAATACAAATGTCGAAGGAATTCCGGTTTCGGATCTTGTTGCCGATGCAGTGGAGATGACCAAACTGCCACTACGGCATTTCGGAATGCACAATCCTGTTTATATTAACGGTTCCCAGCAGTTTTCCCGCATCAGCCTAGGAAAGGTGGTAGCAGGTATGGAAAATGTGCTTGGTGGTTCCGCAGAACAGGAGTACCGCCAGCTAAAGCCTTCTAAATGGACGAATCAGACCCTAGAGGCTTATGCAAATCTCAATGTAGCGCAGCTAGATACTGTCCGAGAAAATTTGCAACTTATACTCGATCGCGAAGTCTTTTATTGCCGGATAGAGGAAATTGAGGATGTTGAGTACAGCGGGTGGGTTTATGATTTTGAGGTGGGCAAGCATCACAATTTTGTTGCCAATAATATCTTGTGCCACAATACTATTCAGCTAATTACTTTTCTCCTGCATTTACAAGAACAAGATGCCCTAGAAGCGCCAACATTACTGGTTTGTCCGACATCGGTATTGGGCAATTGGGAGCGCGAAGTCAAGAAATTTGGTCCGACGCTGAAAGTGTTAGTTCACCACGGAGACAAACGCGCTAAAGGCAAAGCATTTGCTGCGGCTATTGAGGGAAAAGATTTAATAATTACCAGTTACGCCCTGGTGTTTCGCGATGCGAAAGAATTTCAAGGCATTAAATGGCAAGGATTGGTTTTAGATGAAGCGCAAAATATTAAAAATTCAGAGGCGAAGCAGTCGCAAGCGGTGCGGCAAATAGAGGCATCTTTTAAAATTGCCCTGACAGGAACTCCGGTGGAAAATAGACTGCAAGAATTGTGGTCAATTTTGGAATTTCTTAACCCTGGCTATTTGGGGCCGCGCAATTTCTTTCAGCGCCGATTTGCAATTCCGATCGAGAAATACGGAGATAGGGAATCGTTGCAGACTTTGCGATCGCTCGTTCGGCCTTTCATCCTCCGCCGCCTGAAAACTGACAAAGAAATCATCCAAGATTTGCCCGAAAAACAGGAAATGACTGTATTTTGCGGGCTGGCTGCTGGACAGGCGGTATTATATCAGAAAATAGTCGAAGAGTCAATAACTGAATTAGAATCAGCCGAAGGCATTCAGCGCCGAGGAATGATTCTGGCTTTGCTGGTAAAACTCAAGCAACTTTGCAACCATCCGGCTCTTATGAAAGCAGAAGTTAAGCCGAAAGAATTGGGGATTAAGAGTCAGGAATCGGGGAAATTGCAGCGGTTGGTGGAAATGTTAGAAGAGGTTTTAGCAGAAGGCGATCGGGCTTTAATTTTTACTCAATTTGCCGAATGGGGAAAACTCCTGAAACCGCATCTAGAACAGCATTTAGGGCGAGAAGTTTTGTTCTTGTACGGAGGAATTAAGCAACAGCAGCGGGAAGAAATGATCGATCGCTTCCAGCACGACCCCCAAGGCCCGCCGATTATGATATTATCCTTAAAAGCGGGCGGCACAGGTTTGAACTTAACCAGAGCAACCCATGTTTTCCACTATGACAGATGGTGGAATCCCGCAGTAGAAAATCAGGCAACTGACCGCGTATTTCGCATCGGCCAAACCCGCAACGTGCAAGTCCACAAATTTGTCTGCACGGGCACGTTAGAGGAGAAAATACACGATATGATCGAGAGCAAAAAAGCTTTAGCCGAACAAGTGGTCAGTGCCGGTGAAAACTGGCTCACCGAACTCGATACAGACCAACTTCGGAATTTACTAATTCTCGATCGCAATGCTATTATAGAAACGGAAGAAGAATAATGTGTTTAATTTTCTTCGGTTTCTAGTGAGGACTTTACTTCTCAAAAATCCGAGGAATTACGCACTCTGACCACAGAAACCGGGTTTTCTACCAGGATTAAAGGTTATAGTCCAGTTTTTTGCTAAAAGACTCGGTTTCTGACTCTCCTAGATAACTAAAGCTTTCTTCCTTCTTCCTTCTTCCTTCTTCCCTCTTCCCTCTTCCCTCTTCCTTCTTCCTTCTTCCTTCTTCCTTCTTCCTTCTTCCTTCGGCTTATGATTGACAGAGAATGGTGGACACAACAGTGGTTAGATTTAATCAATACCTACCGCTTCAAAAAGCGCTTAGAACGCGGCTGGCAATACGCGCGCGAGGGTAAAGTTCTCAGCATTAACTTCCCTAACCAAGAAGTAATCGCCGTAGTTCAAGGAACAGATCCCAAACCCTATCAAGTTTCTTTAGGGCTCGACACATTGAGCGATGAAGATTGGGATTATGTGATTGAAAATATGTCGCAAAGAGCAGTTTTTTCAGCTAAACTACTAGCAGGAGAAATGCCGCACAATATTGAAGATGTATTTGCCGCAGCAGGCAAAACGCTATTTCCGTTAAGCTTGTCAGATATTCGAGCGCGCTGTAGCTGTCCTGACCCCAAAAACCCTTGCAAACACATCAGTGCAGTATACTACTTATTGGGCGATCGCTTCAGTGAAGACCCTTTCGTACTCTTTCAATTGCGAGGCCGAACAAAAGAGCAAATTTTGACAGCACTCCGTCAGAGACGAGGTACGCAAGGAGAGGAAAATTCCCAACTCAACTCCGGGGAAAATTCCCCCGCTGCGAATTCTAAATTGCCAAAGGTCGATCGCTTTTGGGAATACAACCAGCAGCTAGAATCATCTCTAGTAGTAATTGTACCCCCACCGAGCAGCGAAACAGTATTAGATATCTTAGGCCCGATTCCCCTCGCAACCGACGGAAAAGGAACCGCTAGCAAATCATCGCCCGCATCTGAGGCGCTAAAACAGCATTTTGCCAAAATTTACCAAGCAGTTAGCCAGCAAGCAGTTTTAGCAGCACTAAAACGGGGCGAAGGAGATTAACTTTTTTTGTAGGGCTATAGCCCTTGGGGCGACAATTTCTAATTGCGTTTAGCAGTAGAAGGCGGGTTTGTGAAGCGCAACCAAGTTGCCAAAGTGGCTACGGCAAAGATTGAAGCAAAGCTAAAAGTTAAGAAAGTCTCAAATGCTGACATAAGGCTGTTCCAATTTGGTGAACGAAGGAATCTTGCTATTTATTTTTATATCAGCATCGATCGAGCTTTTCAACCGATCGCGCACAAAGTTTTTAATGCTTAAAGCTTTGTAACATTCCATAAAACAACATTACAATCATTTCATATTATTGATAACTCCGATTAATTCCTGGGGGCGTTCGATCAAAAAATCGGGATTGTGTGCCGCCAAAGCTGACCGAGAATTAAAACCCCAACCTACAGCAATTACTTTAATTTTAGTTTTTTTAGCTGCTTCTATATCTCTAATTTCATCTCCCACATAAACGACTTGTTCTGGATTAATATTTTGTTTATTTAACCATCGATTAATTACTTTATGTTTTCCAAAAGTTGTTCCTGAATAAATAAAATCAAAGGTATCTTGCAACCCATTTTTTTCAAGCGAATCCCAAACATTTTCTCTAGAATTAGAGGTAATAATACCCAGTTGAAAACCGCTGTTTTTTAACTCTAACAATACTTCTTTAATCCCTGAAAATAAATGAATATTCGGAATTTCACTCCGCAACTCTGATTTCAGCTTTCTAATTAGCAGCGGGAATTTGAAGATGGAAATTCCCGAATACATCAGAATTTGCCAAGAATTTAAATTGCTAAGTTGAGCCAGTTCCTCTTTGGTTGCCGACTTAAAGCCAAATTCAACTGACAAACGGTTGGTTATGCTCAGAAGAATATCGATTGTATCTGCTAAAGTACCGTCAAAATCAAAAATAATTACTTTGGTCATTTATCAAAAAAATCAGGAATAGGTAATCCCTTCTATATTACCTATTCCCTCTTGCTTGTCAAAACAAATGATAGCAACGGCGGGATTTGCACCCGCATCTCCTGGTATGCTCGAAGGAATTCTATCATTTAAACTACGTTGCTGGTGGCAGCGAACCGAATCAAACGGTTGTCCCTCGCCTGTCGAGCGAGCGCTTTACCATTAAGCTACACTGCCCCATTTTATTATACATTTTCAATGCAAAATTTTGACATCAAACTTAATATTAATTGTAAATTATCTATCTCGCTTGTAGCTGAGTCTCGCTCCTCCCCTGATTCTTGCCCGCTAATCCCCCCTATTAAGCGGGAGACAAGAAGTCTCTTTTGTCACCCTTATTAAGAGGGATGGGAGGCGGATCGAGACAGAGAGATAAGCGAGAGTATGAAAGGAATTTAGTCTTAAGTTGATACCAATGGTGGAAAATGGAAAAAGCCACAAAAATATTAAATGACTGTTACCACTGCGACTCAGCATAATCTTTAAATAATTTACCATAAAAATAGCGTCCCTCATTTACTCCAGAATAAATTGGATCGCAAATCCGCGCGGCGGCATCGACAGCATCAAAGGGAGGTTGTACGCCGCGTTGCTGCATTGCTAAAACTTGAGGGTAAGGGTGCTGAAAACTAATCCATCCCGGATCGACGGCATTCATAAAAATTTTGTGTTTGGCATACTCTGAAGCGCAAGTGCGAGTCATCATGTTCAGCGATGCTTTTGCCATATTTGTATGCGGATGTCGCCAAGGTTTGTCGCTGTTAAATTGCCCTTCTTTGGAAGAAACATTGACAATATATTTGCCAGCTTCAGGAATTTTTTTCATCAGCCGTTTGAGCCTGCTGTTAATCGCAAAAGGAGCAATCGCATTAATAACGTGAACTTCCAACATTTCCAAAATGCTCACCTCATCATCCTTCATCAGCCAACTGTTGAAAGCGCGCAAATCCACTTGTTGTCCGTCGCGATCGTACATTCCGGGAGGAAACAAACTAAAATCAGATGAATGTGATAATTGATTCTCTGGCTCCAAGTTAAAAAGCGGGGGGATTTCACTGTTGCGATTTGGAACAGAGTCTGTGAGAGATTGGGGGATATGCTCAGCAATATTGTCTGTCAAAAAGTGCGTTACCGAAGCCCTCGAAGAGGAGCGCGCCAACAGCGGCTGAATCTCAGCAGGCAAAGCCTCCAAAGGCAGAGATTCAAAATCCATCAAATGCTGGTAAAATTCAGGAGGGCGGCGAATTGTTTGAGCCGCATTATTGATAATAATGTCAATTCGCGGATAGCAGCAGACGAGGTGTTCTGCAAATCGCTCGACGCCCGCAATGTACCGCAAATCTAACTCATAAACTTGCAGGCGATCGCACCACTGGGCAAAATCCGCTTCTTTCGCATATCTCCTAGCAGCATCCCGAGCAAAACGAGTAGTACAAATTACAGCAGCACCAGCTCTCAACAACCTCAAAGTTACAGCATACCCAATTTTCACTCTCGCTCCCGTCACCAAAGCAAACAACCCATGCAAATTAGCAGTTTGTTTGCGTTTGGTCAAATTAAGTTCGCCGCACTTCAAACACAAACCCCGGTAAAAAAAATGGTAATTGCTCAACCCCCTTGACAAGAGAACGAGATAGACATTAGATAAAGGAATGAAAAAACTCCCTGACCTAAAA
>NZ_JAUBRK010000074.1:0-33603 GCF_036701825.1 Microcoleus sp. MOSTC5
AATCAGTTACACTAACCAAGGGGTTAGGCTAACCGTCCCTGGATTTTTAATCCATTTAGGTTAAACGAATCGCACCCAAATACTTTTATTATATCCCGTATCAACAACCAGCTAATCTGCTAGAAGTATAACGATCGACCAACAAATGAGCAATCTCAACGAATCTCTGTCTGCACTTCCTTCCTATTGGCCCAGGCCCGATCTATCCCAAGCGGCTTTTGTCGCTGAAGGTGCTGTTGTCATCGGCAGGGTAGAGGTGGCTGCAGGCGCTAGTATCTGGTACGGGGCGGTGGTGCGGGCGGATATAGAGCGAATTGCGATCGGCTCAAGTACCAATATCCAAGATGGAGCAATTCTGCACGGCGATCCGGGGAAACCGACTGTTTTGGAAGATTTCGTGACAGTCGGACACCGAGCCGTGATTCACTCAGCTTACATTGAACGGGGCTGCCTGATCGGGATTGGGGCGATCGTCCTCAATGGAGTCAGGGTAGGAACAGGCTCTATCGTCGGTGCAGGGGCTGTTGTCACCAAAGACGTTCCCCCTCACACGCTAGTTGCGGGAGTGCCTGCCAAACGCCTCCGCGATGTCTCTGAGGAAGAAGCTGCGGAGTTGGTGGAACACGCTAAGCGTTACGAAAAGTTGGCTTTGGTTCACGCGGGGAAAGGTTCTGATTTGGGATTTGGTTAGTTGATAGAATAAGATTTTCAGCAAAAAACTATTAGTTTCCAATGGCTTACACCGCGCAAAAAATCCTCACTTTTGAAACATTTCTCGATCGATATTGTGACAACTTCCGCTACGAACTCGCTGACGGAGAATTAGTTGACAAGGAACCCACAGGCCCCCACGAAACCGTCAGCGGTAAACTGGCAACTCAAATCGGCATCGTTCTCGCAGCCGAAAAACTACCTTGGTTCATTCCCCGCAATTGTTTGATCCGTCCATTTTCTGATGCAGCTACTGCCCGCCGTCCCGATATTGTCGTGTTAGATGAAACCGCTATTGTCAGCGAACCTCTTTGGGAAAGAGAACCTGTGATTACATTGGGGCGATCTATTAAATTGGTGGTAGAAGTAGTCAGCACTAACTGGGAAACAGATTACGCCAGAAAAGTTGAAGAGTATGCTGTTTTAGGAATTACCGAATATTGGATCGTTGATTATCGCGGATTGGGAGGCGTGGCTTTTATCGGTAAACCAAAACAACCTACTATCACCGTTTGCCAACTGATTGACCAAGATTACATCCAGCAACAATTTGGCCTCGATCAACCGATTATTTCTCCTCTGCTAAAGAACTTGCAACTTCGGTTAGATGATATTCTTCCCCGATAAAGTGGGGTGTCAAACTAAATATAGGAATTACGCACGGGTAGTCAGGGTTTCGAGACTTCGACGGAGTTTATTCTGATTCATCTATCATCGGTTTTTGGGCAGCGTGTCGCACAAAAATAATCTGAACTGTATCATCAACAATCGTAAACATAATCCGATAGGCATTTCGTCCCTTGCCGTAAACAAGTTGTCGTATTTCTTCGTCAAAAAAACTATTCTAAACGCGAAGGAACAACGAGAAGGCCTATTTTCTAGCGATAAGATAGCTTTGTACAAGCCTTCTAACCAATTTCTAGCCTTCTGAGAAGAATGATTACTCAACCAAAAATAAGATTCCTCGATCGCTTTTTGCGCTGCGGGTTGGATAATGACTTGATATTTCTGATTCATCGCTAACTGTCTAGCTTATCAAACAGTTGATTGAAAAAATCCTCCGCTTTTTGCCCTTCCCCTCGATCCATTTGTGCCAAACCCAGTTTAATTCCCTTTAAAGTCTCTAATAACTCAACCGCATCTAAAAGTTTCTGATAGGATTCAGCATCCTGAATAACTAACTCTGCTTTCCCGTTGACAGTTAGAACTAAAGGATGTTTTGTTTGTTTGAGCCGCTGCACAAACTCAGTCGTATTACGTTTAAAATCGGTGAGAGAATGTATGTCTCTTGAAAGGTTAATCATAATGATAACATAAAATTAGCATCTAATTAAATGTTAAACGATACCTGCGGAGTTTGTCAATCTAAGCTTAGGTGATATTCTGCCCCGATAAAGTGCCTTGCTGCAATCTAAAATCTAAAATCTAAATCAGAAACTGGGTTTTTTGTGTAAGTCCTATATATACTATTAAAGCTGTGCCGGAATCGCACCGATCGCCCTTGCCACTAACACCTATCATGAACGATCGCACATCTACTCCAAACATCCCCCCGCAGGCCTGGAAACGTCCCATCGGCCTCGGTTGGGAGAATCCCTATACAGTCCGCTACGCAAGCAATCTCGACGACGGCCCCTGGCACGGAATGCCTTTGGGCGGGTTCGGTGCCGGCTGCATCGGGCGATCGTCCCGCGGCGACTTCAACCTCTGGCACATTGACGGCGGCGAGCACATTTTTCGCAGTTTGCCCGCTTGTCAGTTCAGCGTTTTTGAAGAAACTCAAGGCAAGAAACAAGCTTTTGCACTGTCCACTGAACCGCCTACCGATGGCAGTTTATCTAGTTGGAAATGGTATCCATCGGAAGGAAGAAAGAAGAAGGAAGAAGGAAGAAGGGAAGAAGAAGAAAGAACAGGGGAAGAGTCTAATTCTTCGGGGAGTTATCATGCTTTGTATCCGCGCAGTTGGTTTGTTTACGAAAATGTGTTTCAGGCTCAATTAAGCTGCGAGCAATTTTCGCCAATTTTGCCGAACAATTATCAGGAAAGCAGTTACCCAGTAGCCATGTTTGAATGGGTGGCGCACAATCCTACAGATGCGCCGATTACTCTCAGCATCATGCTGACTTGGGAGAATATTGTCGGTTGGTTTACTAATGCCAATAAATCACCAAAAGTGATGGTGCGAGATGATGGCAGTCCATTTTATGACTATCAACCCCGGTGGGGAGAAAGTGCCGGAAATTTGAATTTGTTGGTGGAAGATTTTCACCGAATCGGTTGCGTGATGACGCGGTTGACTGCTGAGGACGAACCGCAAGAGGGGGATGGACAATGGGCGATCGCAACTATTACTAATCCGGCGGTAGAAGTATTTTATCAAACTCGCTGGAACCCGGCGGGGAATGGCGAGGATATTTGGCGCAACTTTTCTGCTGAAGGTTTCTTGTTAGATGACAAAGACGAGACAGCAGCAGCAGCAGGAGAACAGTTGGCTTGTGCGATCGCAGTTCGCTTTACTATTCGACCGGGAAAAACTCGCAAAATTCCCTTTATTATAGCTTGGGATTTGCCCGTTACTGAGTTTGCATCGGGAGTTTGGTACTACCGCCGCTATACGGATTTCTTCGGCCGCAACGGCAAAAATGCTTGGCCGATTATTCGCACTGCAATGAAGCATTCCGATACTTGGCGCGAAAATATTGAAGCTTGGCAAAAACCGATTTTAGAACGGAAAGATTTGTCAGACATTTTTAAAATGGCTTTGTTTAACGAGTTATACGCCCTCACAGACGGCGGTACTCTGTGGAGTGCGGCTGACGAACGCGATCCGAAGGGTCAATTTGCGGTTTTGGAGTGCATTGATTACCGCTGGTACGAAAGTTTGGACGTGCGGCTTTACGGTTCTTTTGCTTTGTTAATGCTGTGGCCGGATTTGGAAAAGTCGGTAGTTTTAGCCTTCGCTAGGGCAATTTCAGCCGGAGACGATACGCCGAGAATTATTGGCTGGAATCAAGCTTCTGCTATTAGAAAAGCTGTCGGTGCGACGCCGCACGATTTGGGTGCTCCCAACGAACATCCTTGGGAGAAAACGAATTATACTAGCTATCAAGATTGCAATTTGTGGAAGGATTTGCCTTGCGATTTTGTGTTGCAGGTTTATCGGGATTTCCTGTTGACTGGCGGCACAGATTGTGAGTTTCTGCAAGAGTGTTGGCCGGCAATTGTTGAGGCTTTGGCTTATCTGAAAACTTTTGATGAGGATGGGGACGGAATTCCTGAGAATTCGGGAGCACCGGATCAGACGTTTGATGACTGGCAAATGCGGGGGATAAGTGCGTATTGCGGGGGTTTGTGGTTGGCGGCGCTGGAGGCTGCGATCGCGATCGGCGAAATCTTGGAAGATGAAGCACCGCAGATAATTCCTAACCCTCAAGCAAAGATAGCATTATATCACAGTTGGCTGCTACAAGCAAGACCGAGCTATCAAGAAAAACTGTGGAACGGTCAATATTACCGCTTGGACAGCGAGAGTAATTCCGAAGTGGTGATGGCAGACCAATTGTGCGGTCAGTTTTACGCTAAACTGTTAGGATTGCCGGATATTGTGCCGCCGGAATGTGCAGTCAGCGCTTTAGAGACTGTGTACGAATCTTGCTTTTTGAAGTTCAACGATGGCGAGTTCGGTGCGGCAAATGGGGTGATGCTGAACGGTTCGCCGGAAAATCCCAATGCAACTCATCCTTTGGAAGTTTGGACGGGGATTAATTTTGGGTTGGCAGCTTTTTTGGTACAGATGGGGATGGAGGAGAAAGCGTTTAAATTGACGGATGCGGTGGTGAAACAGATTTATGAGAATGGGTTGCAGTTTCGCACGCCGGAAGCGATTACGGCGGGGGGGACTTTTCGGGCGAGTCACTATTTGCGGGCGATGGCAATTTGGGCGATTTACGGGGTGTTGACTAATTTTAAATAGGGAATTGGTATATTAGCTGATGAATCCCACTAAAATTTAAACAAATTACGCCTTAAACCCCATTTTAAGCAAGGAAAACGGTTAATTAAACTATCAATTTTATTGACAGTAAAAGTTTTCCGCATTCGAGGAAGACATTAATGTTTCATGCTCAAACTTTACCTATGCTAAAATTTGAGCGTGAAACAGCACTGGGATGAAAGGAGGAGCCAGACTCGGCTATAAACGAGAGATACAAAGGGTTTGAGGCAATTGTTGACACCAATCCAGTCCGCACCTTACTTGTATATAATTGGGAGCGATCGCCAATTTCAAGATATAATAGAAAAATGTCAAATCCCTTACTTTCCCTCAACTACGAACCCGCCATCGAATCCCTCGGTGGCGACTATTTTGATGAAGTCCCTGCGGCCGATTTTCCGCAGCATATTCTCCGCTTCCGCAACGACCAATTATTGCCGATACTGGGTTTAGACCCCACACAAGTAACCGACCAACATTTCATCGAAGCCTTCGGCGAATTTCATTGTGTCCGTCCCTTTCTCGCACTCCGCTATCACGGCTATCAATTCAACGAATACAACCCGAATTTAGGCGACGGTAGAGGCTTTTTGTACGGCCAAGTTCGCGGCACTGACGGCAGACTTTACGACTTCGGCACTAAAGGTTCCGGCCGCACGCCCTACTCGCGGCACGCTGATGGTAGACTCACTCTCAAAGGGGGAATTCGCGAAGTTTTAGCCGCCGAAGCTTTGCATCGGTTGGGAGTTCGGACATCTCGCTGTTTTAGTTTAGTTGAAACGGGGGATGCTTTGTGGCGGGGCGACGAACCATCACCCACGCGATCGTCCGTAATGGTGCGTTTCAGTCATTCTCACATCCGGTTTGGAACTTTTGAAAGATTGCACTATATCCGCAGGCAGGATTTAACTAAAAAACTTTTAGATTTTGTTATTGAATATTACTATCCTGAACTGCATTTAGAAGCAAGTAATGCGGGTGTTGCGCCGCCGGAAAAGTATGCGCTATTTTATGCAGATTTAGTCAAGCGAGTAGCCGAATTAGTCGCTCAGTGGATGGCGGCAGGATTTTGTCACGCAGTGCTGAATACTGATAATATGTCGATTACTGGAGAAAGTTTCGATTACGGGCCTTTCGCTTTTATCCCAACTTACAAGCCGGAATTTACAGCAGCTTATTTCGACCATTACGGTCTTTATTGTTACGGCAATCAACCGTTTATTTGTAAGGGGAATTTAGAGAAGCTCCAGCAACCGCTAGCAGCCGCGATTCCTCAAGCTGATATGGATGCTGCTTTGGAAAAGTTTGGCGAGTATTATAATGCAGCTTACCGGCAGTTGATGCTAAATAGATTGGGATTTGAGGATTTGCCCGAGGCGGAGGGAGATGAGTTGTTGAAAGTGACAATTAAAATGCTGGCGGAGTCTCAAGTAGGCTATCACGATTTCTTTTTTGAACTGCGAAGACAGTTCGATCGCACTTGGCGAGATGATGCTAGTCAAATTTTTGCTGAGGCGGAACCGGCTGACTTGATAGCACCTTGGCGGCAGTTTTATTATCACATTTTGCAAAGTTTGTCGGCGGATGATATGGAGAAAATGGCGGACAGGTTGCTCCGGCACAATCCCGAACAATCGCTGTTGAGACCGACGATTGAGGCTGTTTGGGAACCCATAGCTATTGAGGATAATTGGGAACCGTTTTATGAATTGGTTAAACGAATTCAAAACCCAGAAAATTGATTGATAATAGCTTGCATTAATAGCGCTCCGTGGCCGATTCACCTGCATTTTCTGTTGGTATTAAAGATTAGCGTGAACCAGCCCCGGAGCAATCTGAGATGATAAAAATCTGCCACATAAGAAATATAACACCGAGAAATAATGACTAATGACTAATAACTACTTGAGCTTTTCAATCTCAAATTGTGCATCTTTGTAACCGCCAGTTAGTCCTTGATCGAGAAACATTTTACCGGCTTTTTCTAAATCGCTAATCGCTCCTGCTTTGTCTCCCAATGAGCGGCGAACGATGCCTCTACCGTAGTAAGCAGCAGCATAATTCGGATTGATCCGAATAGCTTGCACGTAATCGGCGATCGCACTGTTGTAATTATTTAACTGCTGGTAAATCTTAGCCCGATTGGCGTAAGCTTCAGCATTGTTGGGATTGAACCCAATTGCTGCTGTAAAATCTGCGATCGCCCCCTGCGCGTCACCCCCAGCGCTGCGAGCTAAAGCACGATTGTTAAAAGCATTATAATCATTCGGATTAACTTTCAGCGCTTGAGTGCAATCGGCAATTGCTTTCGGATAATCCTTCAAATTTAAATAAGCAATACAGCGATTGTTGTAAGGAACCCCATCCTCATCGCTCAGCGAAATTGCCTGAGTGCAATCGTCAATTGCCGCTTGATGAGCTCCCAAATTCAACTGCGTGCTGCAACGATTAGCGTAAGCATCTCCACTCTTGGGATCGATCGCAATTACCTGAGTATAATCCGCCAAAGCTCCCTGATAATCTCCTAAGTGAAAGCGAGCTCTCCCCCGACTGTAGAAAGCATCAACATTCTTAGCATCAAGTTTAATTGCCTCAGTATAATCTCCAATCGCCCCCTGCAAATCTGCACTCGCAGCGCGAGCCAACCCCCGCGAATGATAACCTTTAGCCAGGTTTGGCTGCAACCGAATTACTTCGGTAAAATCCTGAATACCCGCCTTGTAATCTTGCAGCTCTAAATAAGCAACTCCTCTTTCATAATAGGTATCAAAATCGTCGGGCTGGAGATTCAAAGCTTGAGTGTAGTCCTCAATCGCCCCGCGCTTGTCGTTAAAATCGTGACGGGTTAGCCCGCGGTTAAAATAAGCCTGAACATATTTAGGATTGAGAGCTATCGCCTGAGAATAATCCGCAATTGCTTCTTGATATTTTTGTAAATCATAATTAGCATTACCCCGGCGATAAAAACTCTCAGGATTGTTAGGATTTAATTGAATTGACTTATTAAAAGCTTGCAAAGCTCCCGCGGCATCTTGATTGCGAGACTTTTCCACTCCCTGTTCGTGATATTCCTTAGCTTTAATCGGATTCGGTCTGCTCAAATAACTAAACAGAAATACCAGAATTATTGCTGCCCCAAAAACAGCCAAAATCAGCCACCAAAACCGGGTTTTAAAACGTGACGAAAAACTCTCAGAAGACAGTAAGCTCGGAGAAATACTTTTCTTTGGAGCCTTATTCACCGGATCGAGGCGGTGTCTCAACTTGCGGA
Source organism: Microcoleus sp. MOSTC5 (assembly GCF_036701825.1). Taxonomy (NCBI): domain Bacteria; kingdom Bacillati; phylum Cyanobacteriota; class Cyanophyceae; order Oscillatoriales; family Microcoleaceae; genus Microcoleus; species Microcoleus sp. MOSTC5. Next base: position 7,977 of record NZ_JAUBRK010000074.1, read on the forward strand.
GATCTACCAAAACTTCCTCCGCAGATTGATAGCGTTTGCCAAATTGGTGACAGACCATTTTGTCAATTATATTGGCTAGTCCCGCAGAACATTGCGATCGGTTCCGCCAAACAATTTCCCCCGTGTGAGAAGGGCTCGGATCTTGCAATTTTGGCAAATCCGTACCGGGCAAACCCGTGATAGCTTGGACTGCCATCATCCCGACTGCATAGAGGTCGCTGCTAAATTGCGGGTTGCCTTGAAATTGTTCGATCGGCATATAAGCCGGAGTTCCAGTAGCAATGGTGCGCGGAAATTCTGTATCGTAGTCACTGACGTGACTTGCAACTTCTTTAACCGAGCCGAAGTCAATTAAAACTAATTTGCCGTCTGGTTTGCGGCGGATTAAGTTGGAGGGATTAACATCGCGGTGAATCACTCCCTGAGAGTGTACGAAAGCGAGAAGCTGTAACACTTCTTCCAACAGATCCAGCACTCGTTCTTCCCGCCAAGGTTGACCGGCTACAATTTCCCTATTTAGGGCGTGTCCGGGCACAAACTCTTCGACGAGGTAGAATTGATTTCCTTCTTCAAAATAAGCTAGTAAAAATGGAATTTGATCGTGTTTGCCCAGCTTTTCTAATATTTCTGCTTCTTGTTTAAATAAGCGGTAAGCTGTTTTGAGAACTGTGGAAGTGTTGCTGGGAGGGCGCAGTTGTTTCACTACACATTGAGGGTGGCCAGGGCGGCGAGTATCGACAGCCAAATAAGTTTGTCCGAAAGCTCCTGAACTGAGAATTTGTACTACGCGATAACGCCTGTCTAAAAGTTGACCAACCATGTTCATATCAGGAATTGAGAATTGGGAATTAGTGATTGGGGATGGGAAATTGGAAATTGGAAATTGAGAATTGGTGATTGGTGGTTTAGCCTTCTTCTTTCTTCCTGCTTCATTTTGCATTCTTCATTTTTCCTCATGGCTGATGACTGATGACTGAGCACTAATAACTGATGACTAATAGCTTATTTAGGATCGTTGATTTGTGCTTGTGCATTTTGGAAACCATCAGCTCTTCCTTGTTCTAGAAAAAGCGTTGCAGCTTTCTGAAAATCCTCGATCGCCCCAGCACGGTCTTTGAGTTGGCGGCGGACGAGGCCTCGGCTGTAAAAAGCGCTAGCATTGTTGGGGTTGAGCCGCAGCGAGTGAGCGAAATCCTCAACCGCCAAAGGGTAATTTTTTAGTTCTGAGTAAATAGTACCGCGATTGCTGTAAGCTACTGCATCGCTGGGATTGAGCCGAATGGCTTGAGTAAAATCTTCCACAGCCCCCTGCTTGTCTCCCGAAGCCGATCGAGCTAATCCTCGATTGCTGTATGCTTTGGGATTGTTGCCGTTGAGTCCGATCGTCAAACTGCAATCTTCGCTGGCCTTTTGATATTGTTTTAAATTCAGATAAGCAATGCAGCGGTTGTTGTAAGCTGCTTCATCTTTAGGAGCGAGGCGAATTCCTTGGGTGCAATCTGCAATCGCTTTGTCGTAGGTTGCCAAATTTAAGTAAGCGCTGCACCGATTGGTATAAGCATCAGCTAGCTCTGGTTCCAATTCGATCGCCTTACTATAATCTTCCATCGCTCCTTGATAATCTGCCAGATTAAACCGCGATCGACCCCGACTGTAGTAAACGCCAGCTTGTTTGGGGCTAATTTGAATCGCTTGGGTAAAATCTGCCATTGCTCCTGTTTTGTCGCCCGCAGCCGATCGAGCTAAACCCCGATTGCTGTAAGCTGTAGCATCGTTGGGAGTAAGCCGAATTGCTTGAGTGTAGTCTTCAATTGCCGTGCGGTAGTCGCCCAAATCGTAGTAAGCTAAACCCCGCTGAGAGTATGCCTCACCGTCGCTGGGATTGAGCCGCACTACTTGGGTGAAATCTTCCACAGCTCCCCGCTTGTCGCCGATGTCGCGGCGGGCCAGACCTCGATTGTAGATGGCTTTGGTGTGGCTGGGATTGACTTTAATTGCTTGCGTGTAATCCTGTATTGCTAGATCGGTCGCGCCCGTGTCATAGCGAGCGTTGGCCCGCTTGTAGTAAGTTTCCGCATCGCTGGCATTCATGGCGATCGCTTGGGTATAATCGGCGATCGCACCTGTTTTGTCGCCTTGCTGCGCTTTTGCCATGCCGCGAGCGAACAATTCTTGTGCCCTCGCCGGACTTTTACTCTGCCAAAAATAAAGCACGATTGCTGTCAAGATTAAAGCTCCGGCTGTTGCAGCCAGCAGCAGCAGTCTGATTTGGCGCTGTCTCGGCGGTTTACTCATAGCGTCCGTGATGATTGTGGCTGGCGGCGGCTCAACATCCCATTTTACGGCGATTTGTTTGAGGTCTGCCAAAACATCGGCGGCCTCCTGATAACGTTCCTCGCAGTCGGAGCGCACCATTAGATCGATAATATCTGCTAGGGCAAGCGAACAAGTTGCCCGATTTCGCCACGCAATTGCGCTTTTGTTGTTTTTTAAGGCACTCAGTTCGTTGGGTGAGAGTCCCGTCACAGCAAGCTGGGCGATCGTACCTAGAGCGTAGATGTCGCTATTGTAGCGGGGGTTGCCGATCGATTGCTCGATCGGCACGTATAACTCCTGGGCCGCCAACTCCTGTTTTTTTGCCACAGGCCGTTTAACAGAGTTTGGGGAAGTTTGCGACAACAAATGACAGTTAGCAAGTTCCGGGTTAATTTCTTTGTCTAAGCTAAAGTCAATCAGCACAAATTTGCCGTCTGACTCGCGCCGGATAGCTCTGTCTGGCTGAATTCTGCGGTGAATGAAACCTTTCTCGTGTATGAACACCAAAATTTCTAATATTTCTGATAGCAGACAAATTACTTGGTCTTCAGGCCAAGGTTCACCGGGTATTAGTTCTTGACTTAAAGGCGAGCCGGCAATAAATTCTTCTATTAAGTATAAACTTTGATTTTCCTCAAAATACGCCAATAATTCGGGGATTTTGTCGTGTTTTCCCAATTTTTCAATTATTTCTGCGTTTCTTTGAAATATAACTTTGACTAATTCTGGAGTTTGCGAACTGGTGCCGGGGAGCAGCATTTCTCTAACAGTGCATTGCGGATACCCGGGACGGTGAGTATCTGCTGCTAGATAAGTTTTTCCCACCTCACTTGAGTCTGTGACTTTAATGATGCGGTAACGTCTGTCTAGAAGTTGACCAATCATGCTTTGCCCTCTACCCTGTTAATGTTCCATTATCGCACGAAATCACGATAGGCCCAACATTTGGCTGCGTAATTTAAGTTCGATCGGGCCGTGACTCCCGCCCAAAAACGGATACTTGCTTTCCGACAGGAGTCGTGAGCCGCCCAAAATTTTAGACTTTTGTTCAACCTCCCCGATTCATCTGTGGAGTAAATCTAAAATCTAAAATCTAAAATTTAAAATCGACTGACTGAGCAAACGGGCGATCGGATTGACGATCCAACTCAAGCGCGGCGGTAGCCCTATTCTAATATCTTAGAAAAAAATCGCTAAAATTGTTTATCCTGCCAATGAGATAGGTATAATTTAACAACCAAGCCGGAGGTCAGTCAAATGAACGTACAACTGGTTGAATCCCTAATTCAAGTTATCTTGTCTCTCGCAGCCGACGAGCAATTAGCGCTCGCAGGCAAGATATTAAAAAATATCCCCTACCCTTTGACTCAGGAACTCGTGCAGCTTGCCCAAAAGGGCTGCTATTTTAATTTTTTGAATAACAAACCAGAGATTTATACTCTCCAATATCGAGAAGCAATTGCCTGATGCTAAAAAACAGGAGATTGAGAGAACTTTTCAATGTGTGAATAATAAAAATGTCTGAATCACTAACAAAAGGAGGGACGATCGCAGCGATCGCCACTGCCATAGTTCCCCAACAAGGCAGCGTCGGCATTGTGCGAGTTTCCGGTTCCGCAGCCTTAAAAATTGCCGAAACTCTGTTTCGCGCCCCAGGACGGCAAATCTGGGAGTCTCACCGCATTCTTTACGGTCACATCCGTTGCCCTAAAACTGAAGAGTTAGTCGATGAAGCTTTATTGTTAATTATGAAAGCGCCGCGTTCTTTTACTCGCGAAGATGTGGTGGAATTTCACTGTCACGGCGGTATTATGGCCGTGCAGCAAGTCTTGCAGTTGTGTTTGGAACAGGGGGCGAGATTAGCGCAACCGGGAGAGTTTTCTCTGCGGGCTTTTTTGAACGGGAGGCTCGATTTAACTCAAGCTGAAAGTATCTCAGATTTGGTGGGAGCAAAATCGCCTGCTGCTGCACAAAGTGCTTTGGCTGGTTTGCAGGGAAAATTAGCCGCACCGATCCGCAAATTGAGAACAACTTGTTTGGACGTGCTGGCAGAAATTGAGGCGAGAATTGATTTTGAGGAAGATTTACCGCCTTTAGATGAAGCTAAAACTTCTTGGGAAATAAATCATATTTTGGCGGAATTGTCAACAATTTTGGCAACGGCCGATCGCGGAGAATTGTTGAGAACCGGTTTGAAAGTAGCGATTGTCGGGCGGCCGAATGTGGGAAAATCGAGTGTGTTGAATGCGTGGAGTAAGAGCGATCGGGCGATCGTCACGGATTTGCCCGGTACGACGCGGGATGTGGTAGAGTCGCAGCTAGTTGTGGGCGGCATTCCGGTGCAGGTGCTCGATACTGCAGGCATTCGAGAAACCGAAGACAAGGTAGAAAAAATTGGCGTTGAGCGATCGCGCGCAGCAGCAAAACAAGCCGATTTAGTCTTGTTGACAATTGATGCGGAATCTGGTTGGACAGAGGAAGATTCGGAAATTTACGAACAAGTAAAGCACCGTCAGCTAATTATAATTATCAACAAAATCGACCTAGTAAAAACAATCCCCGAACTACCTTTTTCCTCTGAAGTTCATCCAATAGTTGTCGCAGCCGCAGCCCTCGATCGAGGCATTGAAGACTTAGAAACAGCAATCTTATATGCCGTTAGCGGGGAAAATTTGCAAGCAGCAAACTCAGACTTAGCAATCAACCAGCGGCAAGCAGCGGCGTTAACTAAAGCTAAAATTTCTCTGGAACAATGCACGGATACGATGAGCAATAAATTGCCTTTAGATTTCTGGACAATAGATTTACGCGGCGCAATTCAAGCATTGGGGGAAGTTACGGGCGAAGAAGTGACCGAATCAGTGCTAGACAGAATATTTAGCAGGTTTTGCATTGGCAAATAGCAATAGCAGGACTTAGGTAAAACCTGTACTGTACAGGTTTGCAATCCTCACTTTACCGCTATCACTTTAAAATTCAGAAAATTGACTGACTCGCTTGTTTGATTTTTTGCAAATTGAGTGGTTCCTACCGTAAATCAGCAACGCCAACCCTTCAATCTAAAATCTAAAATCTAAAATCTAAAATCGATAGATTGACTGACTCGCTTGTTTGATTTTTGGCAGATTGAGTCGTTCAGACCGTAAATCAGCAACGCCAATTCTTCAATCTAAAATCTAAAATCTAAAATCGATAGATTGACTGACTCGCTTGTTTCATTTTTTGCAGATTGAGTGGTTCCTACCGTAAATCAGCAACGCCAATCCTTCAATCTAAAATCTAAAATCTAAAATCTAAAATCGATAGATTGACTGACTCGCTTGTTTGATTTGTGGCAGATTGAGTCGTTCAGACCGTAAATCAGCAACGCCAATTCTTCAATCTAAAATCTAAAATCTAAAATCTAAAATCGATTGACTCATTCTCACGATCGAGGTCTTCCAAGACTTGTAATATAAAGCACAGCCTCACCCGCAGGAATACCCAGAACGTCATTGACGCGATCGTCAAAAAAGCCCGCGATACCGCTGACACCCAAACGCAGTTGAATAGCTGCTAAATTCAACCGCTGGCCTAAATGACCCGCGTCCATGTGCAAATAGCGGTAAACTCGATCGCCATATTTTGCTACAGCCCTGTTCAAATCCGCCGTGTGAAACAACAGCGCCCCCGCATCTCTGCCTAAATCTTGCCCCAAACACAAAAAATGCAATTCCCTGCGGAAATTTTTAAACCGAATTTGCCGCAATTCTTGAGCTTTCGGAGCGTAATAGTAACAGCCTTCTTCTAACCCATTCACTCCCGAAACAGCAATAAAAGTCTCGATCAAACTTAGATCGAAATAGTCAGGAGAACCGTCTAATCCTTGGTCGATATAGTGCTGCGGCTGATAAGTAAAATCGAGCATAGCTAGCAGTTCGCCCAAGCTCAAAGAAGCACCTGTATAAGCACGGGTAGAACGCCTTTTAAGCATAGTGTTTTCTAAAGTTTCCAGGTTCACTCCCCAAGGAATTGAAGGAGTGACAGTCGAAACTTTAGTACAAAAGGGAAAGTTGTATTTATCCTCTAATTCTCCTTCACTTTCATCAAGTTTCCAACCGTCCGCTCCGGTAGGATCGGATTCTAAATGCGTCGCTTTGTGAAGGTATTTTAACAGTTTACCTTCGGAAATTTGCGGGTAATCTGTCGTGGTGCTTCCGGGCAAAGCTGTTTTAAATTTAGGCAAGTTTTGGTCAATATCTAGCAAGTCGGCTAAAGCAACTACACAAATCGATCCTTCTTGCTCCGAGTCGATGTACAGTAATTCATTGATAGCTTCGTCAGTGAATCCTCCAATCAGGTGAGGTCGGTAATCGTTGACGGCGCAAGCTAATTCAATATTGCTCAGTAAATGACCGGTGTCTAGAAAAATTCGCCGATAAGCTCGGTCTTCGTAACGCCAAGAAGAACGAAAAAAAACAGTGGTAATCGCGATCGCCAATTGCGTATTTTCTAGCGCGGGCGACTGGAAACAAGCTGCTTGCAATGTCGGCCAAACTTGACTGTCCCAAAAATGAACAAGTGAATGAGTTCTGCACTGATAGTTGTAAAGTCCCGCCGGCAACTGCTCAGTGCCGCGGGATATTAAATAAACCTCTGCTGGGTAGAGCCCGCCCGCCGACGGTGCGGATCGCAAATACAGGTAGCTGTCGTCTACCGTTTGCACTTTCGCCGTCAACCCGTAGCTGCACAGCAACAAGCTGGATAACCGATGCCACCAAACCGCATCGGGATCGGCATCGGAATCATCCGAGGGGTCTTTTAGATAAGGCTTGAGGTCAAAATACGCTCCTATTTTATATTCTTTGAACGGCACGGGTTGCTCTGTCCAATCTAGCTGTTTGCTTTTGGCAGCAAGGGTTTCAGGATCGTATTTCGTCCGTTCGTGGTAGTGCTGAGCAATGGAGGGAGGAAGTTCTGGCATATTTCAGTAGAGGATTGACTTTGGTTTCTCGATCTTGACATTACTAACCGCTTACTGGTCGAGCAAGGCAGAAATTGACAAATATAAAAAAAATATTAGAAAAAATGCGAGCGTTGTTACATAAGCTTAACATAAGAATATGCCTAAGTATAAATACGCAGTAAAATAACCATTAATTATCGTTATAAATTGACTGCATTAGCTGTCGTCATGAGGGGTAAAAATGCAAAAGCTAAGCGCTGAGGAATTGCTCGCTCAGTATGCTGAGGGGAAGCGAAACTTTAACGCAGTTGACTTAAGTGGAGATAACTTGTTTCAAGCAGACTTAGCAGAAATAAATCTTTCTGGTAGCGTTCTGAGGCGAGCTTATTTGCCCTACGGAAATTTGACTGAAGCCAATCTTTATAAAACTGATTTACAAGATGCTGAATTGGGCGACATTCAACTTTATCAAGCCAACTTGTCGGAAGCAAATTTATCAAGATCAAATTTATGCAGAGCCAATTTGCGCCACGCCAATTTACAAGGTGCCAATTTGCAGAAAGCCAATTTGCAAGGTGCGGATTTGTACAATGCAGATTTGACGAATGCCGATTTGAGATATGCAGATTTGAGCCGAGCTAATTTAGATAAAGCAAAGTTAACAAAAGCTCAATTAGCGGGCTGCAACTTATTTCGATCGCGCTTGGTCGATCTGTCGGAAGCTGAGTGCGATCGCACTACTATCGGCCCCGAAGGATATTGATGATGTGCAGGGCCTAGTCTAGGGCGATCGGCTTAATTAGTCGTGAAGCGTAGCTATCCCGTAGGGAATCGCCCTTTTTAAAATTTCTTAACATTTCTCGACAGGGGGGAAAATGTGAGTTACAGTTGTAAAAAACTTATCACTCCCCAACATTGACAATCAATAACACATTTTTTCCGTGGGAAATAGGGTAAATTTTATGAACTCTCCCGACAAAAAAGCAAGAGAACTCCGGCACAAAGAACAAGAACTGCGGAAGCGCGAACAAGCAATTAGACTGCGCGAACTAGAAGCCGAAATCGACCGCTCAGTGCCCGAACATCTAACGAGCAAGTACGAAGAACCAGACAGCCAAGTTAACGGGAAACTCAAACAGTGGCGCCGAAAAATTATAGCAGCAGCTCAATTTACAGGCATTGTCATTGCTGTTATCGTTGCAGTTCGCATAGCATCTTGGCTGGCAGCCGCGCTGATAGTTGGAGGGATTGCTTTGATCGCTTACAAAATGTTTATTGAAGAAGACAGAATTTGAAAAGCCCAAGCCGGAAATTCTCAGGAAATACCCATGAACCTTAAAGTCGAAACTAGCAACTTTCTCAACGATTTAGAGCGAGTAGCCGCAGTCCGCCGAGAAATTGCCGATCGCCTCAGCAACATCGCCACAGCCATCAACCAATCAGAATTAGCAGGAAGAGAAGCATCGGGAAAACTCGGTTTAGAAACCGACAGCGCCGACATCAATCTCGCCAGTAAAAATTTGCGCCAAGGAGTCTTTCGCCTGCTAGTTTTAGGCGACATGAAACGCGGCAAAAGCACTTTTCTCAATGCCTTAATCGGCGAAAACTTACTGCCCAGCGATGTAAATCCATGTACAGCTTTGCTGACGATTTTGCGCTACGGTTCAGAAAAAAAAGTTACCGTTTATTTCAATGACGGCAAAAGCCCCAAACAGCTAGATTTTAAAAGTTTTAAACAGAACTACACAATTGACCCCGCTGAGGCAAAACGCTTAGAAGAAGAAAAGAAACCAGCATTTCCAGATATCGACTGCGCCGTAGTAGAATATCCCTTACCTTTGTTAGAAAAAGGCATAGAAATAGTAGACAGTCCAGGACTGAACGATACAGAAGCCCGCAACGAATTATCTCTCGGTTACATCAACAACTGCCACGCTATTTTGTTTGTGCTCAGGGCAACTCAGCCTTGCACGATGGGTGAAAGACGCTATCTAGAAAATTACATCAAAAATCGCGGCTTGAGCATTTTCTTTCTGATCAATGCTTGGGATCAAGTGCGGGAAAGTTTGATTGACCCGGATGATTCTGAAGAATTAGCAGAAGCAGAAGGGAAACTGCGGCGGGTTTTTCAAGCTAATTTGGCTGAATATTGTTTGACAGAAGGACACGATATTTACGACGAGCGAGTGTTTGCGATTACCTCAATTAAGGCATTGAGGTTGCGGATCAAAAACCCGGATGCGGATTTGGCAGGAACTGGTTTTCCCGAGTTCATGGCGGCACTGAATACGTTTTTGACCCAGGAAAGGGCGATTTCGGAATTGCGTCCGGCGAGGACTTTGGCGCGTCAAATTTCTGCTCGCGTCCGCGAAGCTGTTGGACGCCGTTTACCATTACTCGATCGCGATGTCAATGAGTTGAAGGAAAAGATTAATTCAGTTGAGCCGGAGTTTAAGAAGCTGACTCAGATTCGCGATGAATTTCAACAAGAAATTATCGGCGTTAGAGATAGTAAATCGCGGGCGATCGCAGATTCTTTCCGCGCCTACGTTCTCAACTTAGAAAATACCTTTGAAACAGATTTCTTGCGGTATCAACCGGAGCTGAGATTTCTGGATTTCTTCAGCCAAGACAAGCGCGAAGCCTTTGAAGCATCGCTCAAACGAGCATTCGAGCAGTACATCAACGACAAACTAGCAGCTTGGACTCTCACGGCTGAACAAGAGATGAATTCAGCATTTTCGCAGCTATCGAAAAGTGCGGCAAATTACGGAGCATCTTACACGAAAGTGACTGAAAAAATCACCGAAAAACTGACCGGGCAAAAAATACCGGCAGCAGTCAGCAACTCGAAGGAAGATAATTCGCCATCTTGGGCAAAATGGGCAATGGGATTGTTTTCATTAACGACCGGAAATCTAGCGGGCGTAGCTATGGCAGGAGCGGGTTTTGACTGGAAAAATATCTTGCTTAATTTAATTACTGTGTTGAGCGTCAGTACGATTTTTGCTAGTTTTACGGGGATTGTTTTGGGGCCGCTGTACTTGGCTTTATTGGGGATGGGTGTTGGGGTTTTGCAAGCAGACGGAGCTCACAAACAGTTGGTGAAAGCGGCGAAAAAAGAGCTGGTGAAATATCTGCCGCAGGTGGCTCAAGAGCAGTGGCAGCCGATTCACGATGCTGTGAAAGAGTGTTTTGATGTTTACGGGCGCGAAGTGGGCGATCGCATGAATGATGATATTAATTCTCGGAAAGCAGAATTAGATAATTTGCTGCAACAAAAGGAATCTCGCGAGATTAATTGTCAGGCTGAATCTGAACGTTTGAAAAAATTGGAGGCTGATGTTTCTGCCCAGTCGCAGAGTATAGAATCGCTATATCAAGGTTTCCTAGCCTCTGCTAAATGAAATAAAACAACAATATGCAACAACCCGAAACTTATCAAAACCTGACCGACAATCTCAAATCAGCACTCGGCATCCTCGAACTGGATAAAAACTCCCAACTTTATCGAGATACCACCTCAATCTGCGACTATCTCGCCAAACCAACTTTTCAAATCGCTGTCTTTGGCCCGTTTAATTACGGCAAGTCAACTTTGCTCAATGGTTTGCTGGGAAATCGTGCTTTGCCGATCAACCTTGTGCCCACTACAGGTGCTGCCATTTATGTCAACTACGGCGAGGAATTGCACGCAAAAATTACCCTGAAAGACGGCACGGAAATTAGCGAACCGGGGACTGATGTTTTGAAACGCTACGCCATCCTTGACGACGCCAGACAAATGCGGGATGATGTGGCCGCCGTGAATGTTTACTGTCCCCATCCATTCCTGAAAACGGGTGTGGAATTGCTGGATTTGCCGGGAACCAACGATCGGGAAGAACAGGATAATTTGGTTCGAGATAAATTGCTAACGGCTGATTTGGTTGTGCAGGTTTTAGATGCTCGCAAATTGATGACTTTAGGCGAACGCGAGAACTTGAGAGATTGGTTGAGCGATCGCAACATCAACACTGTCCTGTTTGTTGCCAATTTTCTCAATCTACTCGAACCAGACGACCAAAAACAAGTTTACAATCGGTTGTTGTTTGTTGCCGAAAGTTTTCGTTCCAACTTGCCGAACAATATCAGCAATATCTACCGCGTCGATGCTTTGCCGGCTTTGAGGGCGAGGCTGAAAGGAGATGTGGCGGCCGCCCAAACTACAGGAATTGCCACGTTTGAATCGGCTTTGCAAAGTATTGTGGCAGCTCAACAGGAACAACTAGCAGTTAAGTTGCCCAGAATTGAAGCTATAGCTACTAAAATTTGCCAATCTCTCCGAGGGAAATCTGAAAATGTCGCCGCAGAAATAGCCGCAGCTCAACAAAAGCACGAGCACAGAATTGAAATTAAACAAAAAGCCGAAAAATTGATATCAAAAGGCTTTCACGCCAGCGTTTCCGAATTCGAGATTTGGCTTTACCAGCCCACACTTTTACAGCGGTATCAATCGGAAATGGCGCTGTCGCTTCAGGAAGGAAGTTTTGATGCGTGGAAGCTAAAATTTCAGCGAGAGGTCTTACATCAGCAGCAAACCATCGCAGAATGGGTAAATAAAGCTTGCGAATTTTTTGATAAAGAACAGCCGATCGCACTTTTGATTTCGTTTCCTCCATCCCCGCAAGTCAGTTTACCGGAGCCGCCGCCACCTCCAGCTCAAAAGTCGATCGAGGGCGAAGTAACTCCAGTGGCGATCGCCACCGGCTTAGGTTGGCTGTTGGGCGGGCCTGTGGGAGCCGCAGTAGTTGGCGGTGCTAGCTATATTTTGAATAAAAGAACTGTGTATGAAAAGCCGCCTGAATCGTCAGAAGCTTATCTCAATCAAGTAACGGAAATTTGCAGCGAGGCTGCTAAAAACTATCTCGCTCGCTTCAGCACCGATACTTTTTCCATGCTGCAACACTACAAGGAAATCGCCGGAAAAGTTATCTGTTTTCAAGACAGCAAAGAGCTGCTAAAGACAAATATTCAGCAATACCAGATACAGTTTATCAATAATTTGTTAGAAAATATCGAATCATCCCTTCAAATCACCAAATCTGTAATTAACGGCAAATGATCAGAACCGACATTGCGGCCAGTATTAATTTTTCAAATATGAATTTATTTGCTAAGTAGAAACTGCTCGATCGCAATATAAGCCAGCGGCATAAAAGTCGGCCAAGTCGGTAAAATGCCGAAGCCCGATCGAGCATTTCAAAAATTTCCGGTTTTTACCATATTTTTGTAGAATGGCGACCACATTGTGGTACTGAAATTCTCAACCAGTTAAAGCCTTAATTATACTTAGTATGCAAGACCACCTGGGGAAGAACGGCTGTGAGTGAAGACGCTTCGCAGTGCTTGAGTTGCCGTGCGATCGCACAGGCGGAATTCTACAAAAGTAACCTCAAACAGACACTACCAATATGTCCTTGGGTGGTATGTCCTGGGAAAGATGCGAGCGCACAGTTGCCTCCCTAGGATTGTAAGAATTGAAAGCCCGCACTCCACAAAGATTGTCTGGTAGAGAGAGAAGCAATCCTAGACAAACGAGCGTGGAGCAATTACAGAGGATTTTATATGGTGAGAAACTGTTCGTTGACCCGGCCGTTGGCTGTCGTGACGGGTGCCTCTAGCGGCATCGGCTACGAACTCGCCAAACAGTTTGCCCGAAACGGCTTCGATTTTTTGGTGACATCGACTGGTTCAAGTATTGATGAGGCTACTAAAAGCTTTAAGGGACTGATCCCCAAAGTCGAGACAGTACAGACTGACCTCGCCACTGACGGTGGGGCTGAGACGCTTTACAACCACATTCAGAAGACAGGACGACCCGTAGATGCGATCGCGATCGGTGCAGGTGTCGGCGTCGGCGGCGAGTTTACTGAATGCCGTTAACCGACGCTGCACGCAGGGTCTGCGCGCCTACGAGTGGATGATGGAGGTCGATCGCAGTAAAGACGCGAGGCTTTTTTGCAGTCACGGTGCTATTGAGTAGAAAGCCTTCGCTGACGGGTTTAGTAGCTCTCAAAACTAGAAATTTCATCATTATTTTTTTGGTAACAGATTCTGATGGTTCGATCGACAATCGGCGTGTCCAAAGCTTTTTTATCCGCGATCTTCTTCTAGTAAATTTCATGGCAATGGCATCGATATAAAGAAGGTATTCTATGAAGCTCCTTAAACTCCTACTATTTCTTGCAGTCGTCGGTTTTCTCGGCTCTGCTGTTTATGCCCAGTCTCAACCCGCCAAGATCGATCTAACAACGCTGCCCAGAGAGCAAACGCTTGGCGAGATCGAACCCGTCGCAGTCTTCAACGGCCCCATGCCTACAGGTGTTACGGTTTCCCAAAGCGGACGCATCTTCGTGAACTTTCCCAAATGGGGCGATCGCGTAGAGTACACTGTTGCCGAAGTCAAAAATGGTCAGACTGTTGCGTATCCTAATCCGGAAATGAATCGCCCGAACCCAAGCGACCCATCAAAGTCTCTGCTGTCGGTTCAAAGTGTGGTAGTTGACCCGCGCGATCGCTTGTGGATTTTGGATACCGGCAGCGTCAACTTTGCACCAGCTCCGCCCGGTGGAGCCAAATTGGTCGGAGTGGATCTCAAGCAAAACCAGGTTTTCAAAACCATTGTCTTTCCCCCAAATGTGGCATTGCCAACAACTTACCTGAACGATGTTCGCTTCGATCTGCGACGAGGTAAGGCTGGAATGGCATTCATCACCGACTCGTCCGACAAGGGGCCCAATGGAATTATTGTGGTTGACTTGGACTCCGGCAGGAGTTGGCGGCGGTTGAACGACCATCCTTCCACGAAAGCAGTCCCCAATTTTCTACCCAGTGTGGAAGGGATGCCTATTATGAATCGTCAACCGGGTCAACCGCCCAGCCCAATCAAGATGGGTGCCGACGGGATTGCAATTAGTGCCGATGGGAAGCAATTGTTCTACTGTCCGCTTGCCGGACGACGGCTCTACAGCGTTGATGTTGATGCGCTAGCGGATGAGCGGTTGTCTGACCAAGAGGTGGCAAAGACGGTAGTGGATCGGGGCGAGAAGGGAGGAGCTTCCGATGGCTTGGAGTCAGATGCTCAAAACCGCATTTACCTGACGAACTACGAACAGAATGCGATACAGCGTCGTTTGCCAGACGGCACGATCGAACGGCTGGTGCATGACCCGCGAGTGCTGTGGCCTGACACCCTTTCAGTGGCGCAGGATGGTTATCTTTATTTCACGGCAAATCAACTCCATCGCCAAGCCAGGTATCACAACGGTCAGGATTTGCGGCAGAAACCCTACAGCCTGTTTCGAGTTCGGATTAACGCTCAACCTGTAGCACTGCGGTGAACTACCCTGTTCGCAGTCACCCAGTGAAGTAAGCGCGTTTGCAGTCCGGGGATCGCGCGATCGGTTGCGGTCAATGCTAGAAAAGTAGCCTCAAACACGCAAAGCGCGCTCCTTGGTTGGAAAGACGCGATCGCACGGCTCATTATTATTTATTGGAGGAGTTTGTGAAAAAGCACCGCCTATTGAGAAACAGTCCCCGATGAACGCTCGCAACCACCCGACGCCGACAGATGCAGTAATGGGCGTGCTTGCCAAACGCCGACAACCCGCAGTGGAAATGGTTGGCGATGTCAGCCATCAACTCATACCAGGCCCAGAGGGCGAACTGTTGGCGCGTGTTTACAAGCCGCAGGGACAAGGCTCCTTCCCCGTGCTGGTCTATTTCCACGGCGGCGGTTGGGTCATTGCGTAGCTCGATACCTACGACTCCTCTTATCTTGCTCATTTGCCCAATTTGAACTTATTAATCAATAATGGCAACCACTCAATCTATACCATCGGACTGGCTGCGGCTGCGAAGCCAGTGGGAATCTGCACACGCTGCAAACTTCGTTCTTAGTTTAATCGGGTTCAGTGCGCTGCTGATTTCTTTACTGGGTGAGACTTCGCCGAATCGTCCGCACGATCGCCTCACTCCTGAAATCGCGCAACTAACTAGATGACAGGTTGCAGCCCAGTATCAAAAGTGTTTTTGCAACATCTTCAAACCACACGGAATTACAAGGAGAAATTTATGAATATCAGCAGACGCAATTTGTTAAAAGTAACTTCTGCTTCGGGTTTAGTTGCAGCAGGGCTGGCAGCTTCCGAAGGGTTTTTCAAACCTTTGTTAGCTCAAGATGAACCGACCCAAGTATACGCTGAAAGTGCAGTTGCCCAAGGTCAAACTCAAAGCGGCGAGATGAGTTACAGGACGCTGGGACGCACGGGAGAGCGAGTGTCTGCGATCGGCTTGGGGGGACACCATATCGGACGGCTTCGAGAGGAGCAAGAAAGTATTAAGCTCATTCGCAGTGCGATCGACCGCGGCATCAATTTCATGGACAATTCCTGGGATTATCACAACGGGCGCAGCCACCGATGGATGGGGCAAGCGCTGAAG
Source organism: Microcoleus sp. MOSTC5 (assembly GCF_036701825.1). Classification (NCBI taxonomy): domain Bacteria; kingdom Bacillati; phylum Cyanobacteriota; class Cyanophyceae; order Oscillatoriales; family Microcoleaceae; genus Microcoleus; species Microcoleus sp. MOSTC5. The sequence continues at coordinate 23,722 of NZ_JAUBRK010000074.1, forward strand.
GATGGCTACCGGCAAAAGGCGTTTCTGATGACCAAGATTGACGGCCGCACGAAGGGCGCTGCCATGATGCAGATTGACGAGTCGCTGAAGGCTTTGCAGACCGATCGCATCGACCTAATGCAGCATCACGAAATTATTCGGATGGAAGACCCCGATCGCATTTTTGCTCCAGGCGGGGCTATGGAGGCCGTAGTAGAAGCGCAGAAGGCGGGCAAGATTCGCTACATCGGGTTTACAGGACACAAAGACCCTTTGGTTCATCTACGAGTGCTGGAAATTGCCGCTCAAAACAATTTCCGTTTTGACGCGGTACAGATGCCGCTGAACGTGATGGATGCTCATTTTAGAAGTTTTGAGCAACAAGTTCTGCCAGTGCTGGTGAAGAACCAAATAGGTGTATTGGGGATGAAATCTATGGGCGACCCTTACGTGCTTAGAAGCAATACAGTAAGTCCGATAGAATGTCTCCACTATGCGATGAATCTGCCTACTTCAGTGGTGATTACTGGCATTGATAGTATGCAACTCCTCGATCAAGCGTTTGAGGCCGCTCGCACGTTTAAGCCGATGGATCGAGCACAAGTTGCGGCGATGCTGAATCGCACACGCGAAGCGGCAGCAAAAGGGCAATACGAACTGTATAAAACTACCAACCAATTTGACAGTACCGCAATGAACCCATCGTGGCTAGGATAAGTGCTTTTTTATTCATCAGCACATCTAGACTTGAGGCCGCCGAGCAAACGTAGCCTAGCGGCGAGGAATTGGGAAATCTTCCCCAAGTTTTTTCGCATCTGGCTGCGATCGGAGCTGCCTGGAGTTTAGATAAAGCACTCGAAAGTAGTTGAATAATGCCCCTATACAAATGCAAAAAATTCGAGCCATTGCATTGATGGTGAAAGATGCCGATCGCTCCCAGGATTTCTATAGGAAAGCGCTCTCGTTTGAACCTGTTTCGGATATCACGGTTGAAGGTCAAAAATTCGCATTGTTACTTTTAGGACTAAAGCCAACTGCACACTGGAATCGACCTGTAGGCTGTCAGTTAACTTTAGTCCTAAGTGAATCAATAATTTGTTAGAAAATATCAAATCCTGTTTTCAAATGACCAAATCTGTAATTAACGGCAAATGATCCGAACCAACATTTCGGCCAGTACGAATTTTCAAAACACCAATTTCTTTGCTGACTAGAAAGTGATCGATCGGAATATAAGCCAGCGGCATAAAAGTCGGCCAAGTCGGTAAAATGCCAAAGCCCGATCGGGCATTTCGCAAATTTCCGGTTTTTACCATATTCTTGTAGAATGGCGACCACATTGTGGTATTGAAATCCCCAACCACAATTAGCGGATTTTTTACTTGGGCTGCATACTCGCCGATGGCTGTTAGCTGTTGGTTGCGATCGATAAAACTGTGCTGTTTGATCGGCACAGTCGGATGAGCAAGAATCAGAGAAATGATTTTACCTTGAAATTGAACATCCGCCAACAAGCTCTTTCTTTGCTTTGAAAAGGCTTTAACAGAGGGATTGTTTAAAGGCAGCTTGCTGTAGATAGCACTGCCAAATCTCTCAGATTCTTGATAACGGCAAGAGTAAGGAAATATCTCGCTTAAAACCGCTAACTCTTTTGCCCAAGACGGGTTGACTTCTACAAAAACCGCGATATCAGGTTGTTCTGCTTTTACCAGCGATATCACCTCAGAATAGCGTCGGTTATTCGTTAAAACATTTGAATGCAAAATCCGCAAGTTTTGTGCGGGAGTTGCTCCTGCAAATGCTGGCGCTGGAAAGTACCAAGGAACAATTTCCGCCAAATTAATGATAATGCAAAATGCGCTCACCAGCAACCATCTTTTTTTTGAGCGCACCAGAGCGAAGAATATCAAAGTAGAGAAACTAACCAGCAGATATTGTAGTTTAAAATGAGAACTCAATTCAAAAAAAATGTTGATTTTTCCTAAATAACCGACTATTGAAAATAGGGCATTTACAGTTGCTGCGATAATAAACCATTTTAAAATTACGTGCTTTAATCTAAGGTTTTTGTTGGGGATGCTGTGCAGTACCGCCCATTTCAGCTTAATTTTGAGGTCGTTGGTAATCGGCAATTTATCAATTTCTATTACCAGTTGTTCTGGCTGTTCCAACTCTCGCCGCTTTTGATAAAATCTCACCAGCAAGCTATCTACCACAAAATAACTAAACGAATTGGCAACAAATCCTACAAAGACCAACACACCTAAACCGATCAGCATACCAAAGGAACCGCCTACTTTGACCAAACCCGACCAAACGGCTGCGTCACCTGTTTTACCTGTAGCTGCTATAGCTATAAATAGCATTAAAGTAGGCAATCCGATCGTGATTGTGTTTCTGATAATACTGTCCATTATTTACCCTTTTTGCTAAGCTTTTTTACCTTGGCTGTTGCTCTAAAGTTCATAAATTTCTAACGGTAAGTTGTCTGGATCTCTAAAAAAGGTAAACCGTTTTTCTGTAATCTCGTCAAAGCGAATTTCTTCTACTTCTACTTGTTGGGATTTTAAGTAAGCAACGGATGCTTCTATGTCCTCAACTGCAAAAGCTAAATGTCTCAAACCGCAAGCTTCAGGATTGTTAACTCTTTCAGGAGGATGGGGAAATGAGAAAAGCTCGATGGTGTCGCCGTTGCCGACTCGCAAATCTAGTTTGTAAGAATTCCTCTCGGTTCGGAAAGTTTCTTTGATAATGGAACATCCTAAGACTTCTACATAAAATTTCTTCGACGCTTCGTAATCAGAGCAAATAATCGCGACATGATGTATTGCTTTTATTTTCATATTAAAAAAGTTAGTTAGTTGCGTTTGTCTGAGATGTTGCACCATGCTCAATCAGCTTTTTATGAACAGGCAAGATGCCTGTGAAGCGAGAAAATTCACTTTTTGTGAAACAGGCATCTTGCCTGTTCTTGAGAATGGTGCAAGATGTGAGGTTTTTCCAAATGCACAGCACGCTATTAACAATTATATTTGACGATCGCAGACTCGGCGAGAAACCCTGCTAAATTCAGGACGATCGCCCTTTATTTTCCCCCGCCGAAATCTTAATCTAAAAAATTCTGCAAAAAAAAGTACCCTACTTTGATAAAATGAGAGTTTTGCAGTCAATCACCCAATTTGCATCTCAGGAGACAAGCACTATGGCCCGTATGTATTACGACACCGACGCGAACCTAGACCTCTTAGCCAACAAAACGATTGCTATCATCGGCTACGGTTCCCAAGGACACGCCCACGCCCTGAACCTCAAAGACAGCGGCATGAATGTCGTTGTCGGTTTGTATCCCGGTAGCAAATCTGCCGCCAAAGCAACCGACGCGGGTTTAACAGTTCACCCCGTAGACAAAGCAGCCGCCGCCGCTGACTTCATCATGATTTTATTGCCCGATGAAGTTCAAAAAACTATTTACAAAGAACAAATCGAACCGAACCTTTCAGAAGGAAATGTTTTAGCATTTGCTCACGGTTTTAACATTCACTTCGGCCAAGTTGTTCCCCCTGCCAATGTAGACGTAGTAATGGTTGCCCCCAAAGGCCCCGGACACTTGGTGCGGCGGACTTACGAACAAGGGGAAGGCGTTCCTAGTTTGTTTGCAGTATATCAAGATGCTTCCGGTCAAGCGCGCGATCGGGCAATGGCCTATGCTAAAGGTATCGGCGGCACCAGAGCCGGCATCCTTGAAACGACTTTCCGCGAAGAAACAGAAACGGATCTTTTTGGCGAACAAGTAGTTTTGTGCGGCGGTTTGAGCGCATTAATTAAAGCTGGATTTGAAACTTTAGTTGACGCCGGATACCAACCGGAATTAGCTTATTTTGAATGTTTGCACGAAGTTAAACTTATCGTTGACTTAGTAGTAGAAGGAGGCCTCGCCAAAATGCGCGACAGCATCTCCAATACCGCAGAATACGGCGATTTAACTCGCGGCCCCCGCATCGTCACGGATCAAACCCGCGCCGAAATGCGCAAAATTCTCAGCGAAATTCAATCCGGCCAATTTGCCCGCGAATTCGTTCTGGAAAACCAAGCAGGCAAACCGGGATTTACCTCCATGCGCCGTCAGGAAGCAGAACATCCTATTGAAGAAGTTGGTAAAGATTTGCGAGCTATGTTTAGCTGGTTGAAAAAGCACGCTTAATCAATTTTAGATTTTAGATTTTAGATTTTAGATGGGAGAACCAATCTAAAACAGTCCTGAACGCAGAACCTAATTATGTAGGGTGCGCAGTGCGCACCTTACCGCTTGGAGGAAAATCTCAAATCTTAAGTTTAATCGATTACAGATTAGAGAGTGGATAAAAAATCTTTCATCTAAAATCTAAAATCGTAAGGTTGGGCGAAGCGAAGCGTAGGGTTCGCTTTGCTTAACTCAACCTACAAGAAAATGGCTAGGTATTGTTAGAGAAACCGGGTTTCTCGTGAGTAGATCAAAACTATCTACTGGGACTAGGGCTTTTTTCCAAGTTCTCAATCTCCTTATCCCTTTGCTTGTTTGAATCTTGCGGCTTCACCCATGATGGCCACAACCCGACGAAGAACTTTCGACTTGCCACGCTAGTATCTCTTACAGGTTTGGGGAGAAAAGTTAAACTGTCACCGTAAAGGGTAAACAGCGCTATAAACAGAAGCAACAGCGGGATAAAATTTTTTTTAGGCATGGCAGTTTGGGAGTAGAGTTTGTGAAAGCGCTTTGTTATATTTTGCCCTTGCACGGACAAAATATATCAGAAACAGCTTAAGAAGAAACATACACCCTGGGTCTAAGCGGCGGCGCACACAAAAGGAAAGGCTGCTAGGTCGCAATACGACATCCGGCTTAAATATTTCCTTTATTTATAAGTCCGCAGAGAGGGACGACAGGCAAGCGCAGAGTGCGATTGAAATCGCCGAGTCTTATAAAAGGGTTGTTAGTGCGGATTGGTATAAGGTGGGCATTGCCCACCCTAAATATACATATGCAAGTGTAATTCCTGTTAAAAAACCCGGTTTATCCGTTTTAGTACAAGTCTTAACCCTTAGTTATTCGCTAATGACTAATAACTAATGACTAATGACTACTTATTCCCTTGAATAAAAGTTTGCAAGACTGCATTAATTTCCGGGGAAATTTCTGTTACCAGCCGCACTGGGATTGCCGGTGTGGAAGCAAATTGCGCGTATTCTGATGTTAGAAAAACTGCATATTTGTCAGCTTCTGCCGTTAGTTGAGCGGCCGTGGCCAAACTTACAGCTTTAATATAATTGCGTATGCTAACAGCTTGGTCGCCGACAAGTTCATCGCCAGTAATTCCTGTACTCGGCCTGCGAACTTGGTCTAAGGTTGTACTCGGATCTTTGACGCTTAAGTGGGTTCCTCCTACAAAACCGACTAGCCATTTAGGAGATGGAATTTTCGGAAAGCCGGCAATTTGTTCGGCTAAGGCGGGAGTTGTTTTGTCGGCAGAAGATGCTACTATTAAGGTGGGAATTTGAATTGCACTTAAACCCGTTTCTCCAAATAATAATGATGCGATCGGATTCATGGCGATCGCCCTTTTAATCCTCGCATCCCGCAATTGATACCGTTCTTCGGGCAATGCGGCCGCGGCGCACTGAATGCCTTCGCCCAAGCTGAACCCAATCAAATCCCCCTCACACCTTTGTTTTAGTCCGCTCAATTGCAGTTCGGCGCCGGCCAAGGACAAGGCTGTAGCGCCGCCGAAAGAATAGCCAATAATTACCGATCGGTCGATCGCGATTTTCCCCTGCAAATTATCATCAGTTTGGTTCAATTTTGTCAGTTCGTCGAGCACAAAACTGATGTCTTTGGGACGGTCTAAAAACTCTTGAGGAGCTAGCAAGGGAGACTTACCCGCGATCGCAGCATTAGTATTCGTTTCATTGCTTCCCGGATGTTCTAAAGCTGCTACCACATAGCCGTGAGACGCCAAATGCTCGGCTAAGTAGCGCAAATCCGTGCGCACTGAACCCAAACCGTGAGAAAAGACGATCGTCGGTTTGTCGGCTGTCGCAGCTCTCGACCAGTAGACATCAACCGGAATAGGTCGATTGCGGGCGCTATCGTTCAAATCTAGCGCCCGTACCCGCACGCCATTAGGGCCGCGCTGGCTCGGGTCGAAAGGCAGGTTCAGGGCAGGTTTAACCGCTGCTAACTGAGGTGCGATCGCCGTCATAAACCGCTGAGTTTGCCAAAAACTTACGTTCAAATTTCCCAAAACTGCGAAAGCTCGATCGAGATCCACCACTAAGCGCGAGCTGGGATAAGATTCAATGAAACTCAATACCGATAAGCCTTCCGGGGCTTTCGCTCCCTGCACCAGAGCCGATCGCAGCGCTTCGACACCGGCACCGTCGCGCCTGGGTATGACTGTAGTCAAATCCTTCAGGATTGCAGTGCCGATGCCCGTATTTAGCAAGTTGGTCAGGCCGACTACATTTAAGGGAATTTTTGCTTGCAGCGCTCGAAAGATTTTACTGCGCTGTTCGGAGGACAGGAGATTGGCGTAAGCTTGCAGTTTTTCGGGGACTTTTCCTGTTTCTGCGAGTTCGCGCAAATCTGCAACCGATATTGACAATTTTAAAATTCCTTTGCGGACAACAACAACCGTTTCTGCCGGTTTTACAGTAGATGTCACAGCACTGAAAGTATCCATCGCGATCGAACCCAAAACACTCGCCACCGAAGAAAACCATCTGAAAGCTGGTCTGATGCTCATTTTTACCTTATTGAACTAGAGGAGATATATCACCATATTCTCAAAATTCTCCCCTATGCCGAAAAATTGTCTGACTTGAGGCGCGATCGTCAACCCCTCTGGGCATATTTACTTGCCGATCGCCCATTCCGCACCTAATTGCACTTCTCTTGTGGGTGCTAATGATGATGAGTTGAAGGATTTTTTAATCGGCAGCCCAAAAAATACAAACTTTGCGAGTGAAAAGAGGGATCTAGTGTATTTCCGAACCGCGCCAAGGTGCGGAAATTTTGGTAGCAATTCCGTTGGATTAGGATTAAATATAAGACTTACACAATTGTCACAAATAGGGCTTAAATTTTACGTATGTAGTTGCGCTTTAGCGCTCTTTCCTAAGCTAAGAAAGAGCGCTAAAGCGCAACTACATACCTTTGTTTAATTTGCCAGTTGGCTTTAGCCCTAAAATATAAACCGCAGATTCATAACGTAATCTGCGGTTAAAATCTTCCTCAAGATACAGGAAAATAAACAACAAGCATAGAAATCTCTGGGTGAGCCCGAGCGATCGCTTCCGGTTCTTTAAGAGCTCCCGGTTGTTCCCACAATTTCTGTTGGTGAGAAATTGCTGTTAAAATCAGCAAGTCGTGTTCTAACAAATTCTGCGAAACTAGCTTGATAAAATTTCCCCGCACCCGATTTACTGGTATCTCAGAAAGAATTTCCACCTCCGCCGCACTTTTGTTGCTTTGTTCCCGTTTTGTCGCCACCAACACCACTTGCAAAGTCGCCTTGAGTTCGTCCGCCAAACTCTTAGCAATATCCACCGTTTCCTGAAATCCAAACTGAGTCAACTCGCTGTCAGTGACCGCCAAAATAACTCTGGCTGTATTCTGGATAGGATCGGGAAATCGAGCAATCAGTACGGGTACGGGCGATCGCCTTACCACATTGTCAATGATGCTGCCAAAAAAATTATCGCGAGTCGTGGAAAATCCCTTCCAACCGCAAACTATTAAACTAGCCTCGCGTTCGGTTGCACTCCGCAGGATTCCGCGATCGATCGCATCATCTATCCTCGCGATCGGTTCAACCGCACAAGCAGCAGCATGGGCCACAGTTTCCGCAGCCGTCAAAAGTTGAGTTTGCTGCATTTTATCTGCGGGCGAAATTGCTTCCCCGCGATCGGACAAAATATGCAGCGGCAGCAAAGTTCCCTGAGAGCTTTTTGCTAAAATCAAAGCCAAACGCAGCAAATTATCTTCCGTATTCGGATTAGCAACAGGCACTAAAACTCGATCTCCCCATGAATTCTTTCGCGAAGTAGCAGCCGGCAAACTAGACCCCGGCTGCTGCATTTGTTGACCCCACCGAGATACAATCCAAGGAGAAGCGACACAAGTTACTAAAATCATGGCAATGATGCCGTTCACCGTTACGCGATCGACCAATTTAATGTCAAAAGCAACCGTAATCGCAGCCAAAGTAGAAGCAGCTTGAGCAACAGAAAGACCGAACATTACCATAATGCTGGGAAACTCAAAACGAAATAATTTCCCCGGTAGCCATGCTGCCAAAAACTTGCTCACGACCTCTGCTAAAATCATCACCGCCGCCACCAACAAAGACTGCGGCTGCTTCACCAAAATTAGCGGGTCAATTAACATCCCCACAGAAATCAGAAAAAACGGCACAAACAGCGTATTGCCAATAAACTCAATCCGATTCATCAGCGGACTCATTTTGGGAATAATTTGAGTAATGGCAATTCCCGATAGAAACGCACCAATAATTGCTTCAATCTCAATTAGTTCTGCTGCGTAAGAAACTACAAACAGGGTAGCTAATACAAATATAAATTCGGCATTTTCGTCATGTCCGAATTTCTTAAAAAACCAGCGACCGATTTTGGGGACTCCCCACAAAGTACCAAAAGTGTAGATAGCAAGAGATGGAATGAGAACCAGCCAAAAATCGAGAGTGAGATTTCCTTTGAAAGCTTTGACAACAATTGCCAGCACCAACAGCCCCAACACATTCGTAATTAAAGTCCCGCCCAAAGTTGTAGTAATAGTCTGAGTTCGCATCAATCCCAATTTGCTGAGAATTGGCAGCGCTAAAAGCGTGTGCGTAGCGAAACAAGAAGCGACTAAAATTGAAGCCAGCCAGCTATATCCCAACAGCAGCATCGCTCCCGTCCCCAATATCATCGGTAGCGAAAAAGTAGCCAGCCCAAATATGACAGCTTTGTCCGCATTGAGTTTGAGGTCGTCGAGGCTAGTTTCCAGTCCCGCTAGGAACATCAAAAACAGCAATCCTACAGTACCTAACAAAACAATAGTAGCGTCTCGTTGCAGCAAATTTAGACCGTTGGGCCCGACAATTACGCCAGCAATAATTAAACCGACTATTCCCGGCAATCGCAAGCGCTCAAATAACAGCGGCGCGAGTAGCATGATTGCTAAAAGAACTAGAAAAACGGGAACGGGGGCGGTAATTGGCCCGGAAGTTAACATAAATTTCACCCTAAATATTGGCAGCGAACTGCTACCATATTTAAAAGGAAACAATCAAAATGTCTATCAATCTAAAGAGGTATTCTCAATATATTACAGCGTAATTGGTAATAAGTAAGACTGGGCGCGAGTAACTCGGTTTATTGGTAAAATATGGGTTTGATGATTAGAAATTGGGTGGATCGCGAACTCCGATTAAAAAAATTATATTTTTTACTGGAGGGACAAAAACCAGGTTAAGAGTCACAATAACAGGTTGTGAGCGATCGACGTTAACGCCGAAACCTGGTTTTTGCTCCTATTTGTTTCCACCACTATTTAGGTATCAAATGCAAGGGGACACAGACATATATTCCCAGATGGAGCTTGGCAAACTCGCTCCTAATTCAGAAACCCGGTTTCTTAAAAAAACCGGGTTTTTCACCACAACAGACAATTTAAATGGGGGTAGTGATAAATATGTAGTGATTAGATATTTATTGGCTCAAAACATAGTTGTAATGATGGATAAAATACCAAATAGCACCAATATGGTTTTCTAACTTTTTAGAAAACGAAAGAGTCTTTCTTACTAGACGACAAACACGTTGGCGCAATGTATTATTAAATCTTTCAATGTGATTAGTTTTTCC
>NZ_JAUBRK010000075.1:0-33602 GCF_036701825.1 Microcoleus sp. MOSTC5
TGCCTATCTTTTTTTAGCACACTTGGGCTCAATCCTTACAAAGTATGGGTTTGGGGCGGGTTGTTACCCCCCCAGGAGTTGGATGAAACTCATATTTTGCACCATTCTTGCTTAAAACGCCCGACGACCTGTTCCATAAAGAGTGAGCTTTCTGGTGGGCCGTTGCTCTTCTAGCCCGCCCCTAAAAAACCTATTAAAAATGGTGCAATATCTTAGATGGAATAAACTTCGGTAATAGGGAATTGGTAACTCTTTAACTCAGGTACGGCAATAGCGTAGCAAGGAATGTTAGCGAAGCAATTCTCCAGAAAGCAATCTTACGCATTCATAACTTGGCGTCTTTCCCTTCCCCTTAATAGCGTAGCAAGGAATGTTAGCGAAGCAATTCTTAGGAAAGCAATATCACGCATTCAAAACTTGCCGCCTTCCCCTTCCCCTTCGGTCAAGCAACCTCAGAATCGCTACGTTGGTGTTCCATCCGAAATATGTTAGCGTACAAACTAGCAACAATCTGTTTGCCTTCCTGCGTCAACTGCAAGTAACCGAGAGATTCACTGATGTGCGGATAAATGCCGCTCCAGTAAAACTTAGAGTAGCTTTGTAGCAAGTCGCCCGGATGTCGGTATCCCAAAAGTTTAGTAGCACCGCTTTCTTCCAACTCGTAAAATAGCGCGCCTATTTTCTGCAAATATTGCGGGTTGCTGAGCTGACCTATCAAGTCAGCACCGCGAACTAAACTAGAGTAATTAACTGCATCCTCGTCAGTGTAGCCATCAAGCACCGAGAAACGAGTTTGTTCTATGTTCTGCTTAATTATCTCAGCATTAATTAGCTTGTGGTTGCCGAAGCGCTCGTCAATGAACAATTTAGCTCTGTCAACTCGGTAAGGAGCTAAGCTAGCCGCTGTTGCACCGGGAGCAAGTGCAATTCTCATGCCATCTTTTCCCGTAGCATACAATCCTTCGGCTTCTTGGTCTTGTCGGCAAACTCCTTTGACATATCCAATATCTTGGCACAGCAAAGAAATGATGAAGTGCAGCCAATCTTCGCAGGAAACACCCCCCTTGCGAATGTGTTTTCCCCGCAAGATTTCTTGACCGACTAAGGTAATGCAAATGGCGTGTTCTATATTGTGATAAAGAGCGTCGCTGTTGGCGATGTTTTCTAAGGCCATTGCCCCCACCCAGGCAATAATATCAGCATAGTCTGATTTGTAGCCTCCGTAAGTGCGGCTGTACCCGTCCTGAAGTTGTTCGATGAAAGCTTCTATCAGCAGTTCTGTATAATTAAACATACCCTGTCCTTTTACCTTAATATTGCCTTTCAAGAGCGGTGAATCTATTTGGGAACCCTCTAATTTTATGGATGAGATTTTAACTCACAACTCATGCACTCCGTGGTTGTTCGCGGTTCGCGCGGCAATCTCAAAACTCATTGGCGCCGCTACGCCCGGGGAGTCATTAAGCAATCTCGCGCCCGCACTCAAAACTCCCAAGCAACTGAGTCCATCACTGACACCTATTCCCGCCGTACTGCATAGAGTAGCCTGCTGATAATTTTTCGATCGTCTGAACTTCTTAAAGTGTGAGAATTAATTGGGTATTGAATTTGCTGCAACTGAGTCCGATCAATTTTACCGAATTTCCCAATGTTCAAGTAAAGTTCGGAAATTTCATATTCAGGAATATAAGCTTTGACTGTCATCTGCGGTCAACTTAATGTATATTTCTTATTGTCCAGCAATTTTAGATAACTTTATGTGATGTCGATCGACCCCTGAGTGTGATGCTGAGACTGTGATGCGACTGTGATGCGATCGCAGGCTAGAGTTGATGGGCGTTTCCGACAAATGGTGATTCGATCGAAATATCGATCGTCATAAATTTTGCTGACGGCTGTGATTAGCCTGACGGTTGCGTTTAGATCGTAATTATGTCACATATCATTCGCCCGTTGAGATCGCAAGTCGAAACTGGCACGAAGGAAAGAAGTTCGACAGCCTTGCCAAATTCCTTGCCAAAGAAAGTCGAGTCGTGTACTATATAGAGTCTGGTATCCTCACTTACCCATAATTATTTTCATTCATCCCGTCCCCCTAGAGGGGAAGGGACTTTCAGTGCGGATGCCCCTAAATCACTATACTCAGCAAAAAGCTAGAAATGCCGTAACTCATGCCCACTATTCAGCAACTCATCCGTTCAGCACGGGAACAAACGCAGAAAAAAACCAAATCGCCAGCTCTCAAGAGTTGCCCCCAGCGCCGCGGAGTTTGTACCAGAGTGTACACGACCACCCCGAAAAAACCCAACTCGGCGCTGCGGAAGGTGGCTCGGGTACGGCTGACCTCTGGTTTTGAAGTGACAGCCTACATCCCAGGGATCGGTCACAACTTGCAAGAACACTCGGTAGTAATGATCCGGGGCGGTCGGGTAAAAGATTTGCCCGGAGTTAGATACCACATCATTCGCGGTACATTAGACACTGCTGGGGTGAAAGACCGCAAGCAGGCTCGTTCCAAATACGGGGCCAAGCGTCCTAAAGAGAAAAAATAACCAGGATCTCGCCCGATCGGGGTTGGGAAGCAACAATAAATCCGATCGCGCCGATCGCACGCTCGATCATCATAGATCGAGATATGACTCCAAAACCCCAAACTCAATCATTCAAAATCAAAAATCCCCAATAGAACTATGTCTCGCCGCACAGTTATTCAAAAACGTCCTGTTCCGCCAGATCCAACCTACAACAGCCGGTTGGTAAGCATGATGGTGAGACGGATCATGCAGCACGGCAAAAAATCCGTTGCCTCCAGCATCGTCTACGACGCCCTCAAAACCATCCAAGAACGCACAGGGGCTGAACCGTTAGACTTGTTTGAAAAAGCAGTCAAAAACGCTACACCCCTGGTCGAAGTCAAAGCCCGCCGGGTAGGTGGCGCCACCTACCAAGTGCCGATGGAAGTGCGTTCCGATCGCGGTACGACCCTCGCCCTCCGCTGGCTGATTAGATTTGCCCGCGCCCGCACCGGCCGCTCGATGGCAGCCAAGCTAGCCAACGAACTGATGGATGCAGCTAACGAAACAGGCAGTGCCATTCGCAAGCGCGAAGAAACACACCGCATGGCCGAAGCTAACAAGGCTTTTGCTCACTACCGGTACTAACTAGCTAAATCGGGCATGGAGAAGAGCGCGATCGTGCGGTATAAAAGCACCGGGCGAGAAATTGGCAAGTGTAAGTTTTGATTGTTGAGATTGCTTCCCTTGGCGCAGTTGCCCGATCGCGCAAGCAAACTCAAAACTCCCAAAATCAAAATTCACGCACTAAAAATTCACGCACTCTCTGAATCCTCCATGTCGCATCCTTAATATTTTTGTAAACAAATCTTGCAAAAAATATTAAAATGTAACAAGAAGCTCCAGGCACTGTTGTAATTTGCTGGGAGTGCAAAATAGGGTTTCTGTGTAGTATAATAGTATTATAACAGCAACACAAGATTAAGGAGGTAGCTGTGGCACGTACCGTCCCGCTAGAAAAAACTCGCAACATCGGCATCGCAGCCCACATCGACGCGGGCAAAACAACAACAACTGAAAGAATTCTGTTCTATTCAGGCATGGTTCACAAAATGGGTGAAGTGCACGAGGGAACAGCAGTCACTGACTGGATGGAGCAAGAGCGGGAGCGGGGAATTACAATTACTGCCGCTGCTATCACCACCAGTTGGAAAGATTACAAAATCAACATCATCGACACTCCCGGACACGTAGACTTCACGATCGAAGTCGAACGCTCGATGCGAGTGCTCGACGGAGTGATCGCAGTGTTCTGCTCGGTAGGGGGAGTGCAGCCCCAATCGGAAACAGTTTGGCGACAAGCAGATCGGTACAAAGTACCGCGGATCGTGTTCGTCAACAAAATGGATCGGATGGGCGCAAACTTCTACAAAGTCTACGGCCAAATTCGCGATCGAATGAGAGCGAACGCCGTACCCATCCAAATCCCGATCGGCAGCGAAGAAAACTTCCGGGGAATTGTAGACTTAGTGCAAATGAAAGCCTATATCTACAACAACGACACGGGAACCGACATCGAGGAAGTAGAAATTCCCGAGGAAGTAAAAGAGCTAGCGGCAGAATACCGCACCAAGCTGATCGAGTCCGTAGCAGAAACCAACGACGCCCTCACCGAGAAATACCTCGAAGGCGAAGAGTTAACAGAAGCAGAAATTCGTGCAGCTTTGCGCGCTGGCACGATCTCTGGCACGATCGTCCCCATGCTCTGCGGTTCGGCGTTCAAAAACAAAGGCGTTCAGTTGTTGTTGGATTCAGTGATCGACTACCTGCCGTCGCCCTTGGAAGTTCCCCCAATTCAAGGACTCCTGCCCAACGGCGACACAGCAGAACGATTTGCAGACGACAACGCGCCCCTGTCAGCCCTGGCATTCAAAATCATGGCTGACCCCTACGGCCGCCTGACCTTCGTTAGGGTCTACTCGGGTATCCTCAAAAAAGGCACCTACGTCCTCAACTCCACCAAAGACAAAAAAGAGCGGGTGTCTCGCTTAATTGTCCTCAAAGCCGACGATCGGATAGAAGTTGAGGAACTGCGGGCTGGAGACTTGGGAGCAGCCTTGGGTTTGAAAGACACCTTCACCGGCGACACCCTCAGCGAAGAAGGATCGCCAGTGATTCTGGAATCTCTGTTTATTCCAGAGCCAGTCATCTCGGTGGCTGTCGAACCCAAAACCAAACAAGACATGGAGAAGCTCTCCAAAGCCCTCCAGTCGCTCTCGGAAGAAGACCCCACCTTCCGAGTTAACGTGGACCCTGAAACCAACCAGACAGTCATCGCCGGCATGGGCGAACTGCACCTGGAAATCCTGGTAGACAGGATGCTGCGGGAATTCAAAGTAGAAGCCAACGTGGGTCAGCCACAAGTAGCCTACCGCGAAACCATTCGCAAATCCGTCCGCGCCGAAGGTAAATTTATCCGCCAAAGCGGCGGTAAAGGTCAGTACGGTCACGTCGTGATCGAACTAGAACCCACCGAAGTCGGAAGCGGCTTTGAATTTGTCTCCAAAATTGTCGGCGGCACTGTACCCAAAGAGTACATCGGCCCGGCAGAACAAGGGATGAAAGAAGCCTGCGAATCAGGTATTGTAGCAGGATATCCCGTGATTGACCTCAAAGCTACTATGGTAGACGGGTCTTTCCACGACGTAGACTCCTCAGAAATGGCATTTAAGATCGCCGGTTCAATGGCGATCAAAGAAGCCGTGATGAAGGCGTCGCCCGTGCTGCTAGAGCCTATGATGAAAGTAGAGGTTGAAGTTCCCGAAGATTACATCGGGAACGTCATCGGAGACCTCAACTCGCGTCGGGGTCAGATCGAGGGTCAAGAGACGGATCAGGGGATTGCCAAAGTTTCTGTAAAAGTTCCACTAGCAGAAATGTTTGGTTACGCCACCGACATCCGCTCGAAAACCCAAGGTCGAGGCATCTTCACAATGGAATTCAGCCATTACGAAGAAGTGCCGCGAAATGTGGCTGAAGCCATCATCGCTAAGAACAAAGGTAACTAACGATTTTGAATTTTAGATTTTGGATTTTGGATGAAATCCAAAGTCTAAAATCTAAAATGTTAAAATCTAAAATCGCTAAAAGAAACAAGGAACAAATCGAGAATGGCACGCGCAAAATTTGAACGGACTAAACCCCACGTAAACATCGGTACGATCGGTCACGTTGACCACGGCAAAACAACTTTGACCGCCGCGATTACGATGACTCTCTCTGCACTAGGTCAAGCAAAGGCTAAGAACTACGCCGACATCGACGCCGCGCCTGAAGAAAAAGCACGGGGTATTACGATTAATACTGCTCACGTCGAGTACGAAACCACAGATAGGCACTATGCCCACGTTGATTGCCCCGGACACGCTGACTATGTGAAAAACATGATCACCGGTGCGGCTCAAATGGACGGCGGTATCCTAGTAGTGTCAGCAGCAGACGGCCCCATGCCTCAAACTCGCGAACACATCCTGCTGGCTAAGCAAGTTGGCGTTCCCAGCTTGGTTGTTTTCTTGAACAAGGAAGACATGGTAGATGACGCAGAACTACTGGAACTCGTCGAACTCGAAGTTCGCGAACTCCTGAGCTCTTACGATTTTCCGGGTGATGACATCCCTATCGTGACTGGTTCGGGATTGCAAGCTCTCGAAGCGATGATTGCTAACCCCAAGACCAAAAAGGGCGAGAATCCTTGGGTGGACAAGATTTACAAGCTGATGGAAGAAGTAGATTCTTACATCCCCACCCCAGAACGCGAAGTTGACAAGCCTTTCTTGATGGCAGTTGAAGACGTATTCTCGATTACTGGTCGGGGTACTGTTGCCACTGGTCGGATTGAGCGCGGCACAATCAAAGTCGGCGAAACAGTAGAAGTGATTGGCCTTAAGGACACTCGCAACACTACGGTGACTGGTGTGGAAATGTTCCAGAAGTCGTTGGAACAAGGCATAGCCGGCGACAACGTGGGTCTACTGCTGCGGGGGATTTTAAAGGAGGATATTGAAAGAGGCATGGTAATTGCCAAGCCCAAATCCATCAGTCCTCACACTCAGTTTGAATCTGAAGTGTACATCCTCAAGAAGGAAGAAGGCGGCCGGCACACGCCCTTTTTCTCTGGATATCGCCCTCAATTCTACGTCCGTACCACTGACGTGACCGGCACGATCGCACAGTTCACCGCTGATGACGGTACTGAAGCAGAAATGGTGATGCCCGGTGACCGGATCAAAATGACTGTTGAGTTGATCCACCCGATCGCGATCGAACAAGGAATGCGCTTCGCTATCCGCGAAGGCGGCCGCACCGTCGGCGCCGGCGTTGTTTCCAAAATCCTCAAGTAGGACTCCGATAACAGCTTAAATAGCAGAAAAGCCGCCAAATTAAATTAGGCTTTTCTGCTATTTAGTGATTAGTTATTAGTGATGAGTCCGCAGTTAGCAGTTAGCCCAAAAACAACTGCAAACAGGCAACAGACAACAAACAACAAACTGAACCTAGAAAATTCAAGAAACAAAAATGGCAACAATTCAACAGCAAAAAATTCGCATTCGCCTCAAAGCTTTCGATCGCCGGATTCTAGACGCATCCTGCGAAAAGATTGTAGATACAGCAAATCGGACAGCAGCCACAGCGATCGGCCCGATTCCCCTACCGACAAAACGGCGGATTTACTGCTTGCTGCGATCGCCCCACGTAGACAAAGATTCTCGCGAACACTTTGAAACCCGCACGCACCGCCGGATTATCGACATTCACCAGCCATCGGCCAAAACAATTGACGCTTTGATGAAACTGGATTTGCCCGCCGGCGTAGATATCGAAGTCAAGCTGTAGATTGACTCATCGAAAACTCGAAAAGAAGGAACAAAGATTAAACAAATAGTTCCTTCTTTTTGTTTGAATTTCCCCAGTCATCAGTTATTAGGTATTAGTTATTAGTTAATAATCAGCAATAACTTCTGCTCCGGCACGAACTTAAATAATTATTCTTAATTAAGGCGCGATCGCTACAAAAACGCTCCTTTAGCAGTCGCTATCATCGCCTTCAGGATCACTTAGTTCAGCAAAAAGGTATATTTAGCATTTTGACGAAATAACGCCTTTGTAAAGCTGCCAGCACGGGAGATAGCGAGCCGTCGATCCCGTTGCCACCGGAAAAGCCCGATCGCTCCTGCCCCGGAATTGCCTCAAATCAGTTAAAGTAAGAAAAAGAAGCGCAAGTACCGTCACTTTTGAGCGACAATGGCATCCTCTTCCTCTGTAGCAGTTCGCGAACTCCCCTTATTTCCGTTGCCGGAAGTGGTTCTATTTCCAGGTAGACCGCTGCCGCTGCAAATCTTCGAGTTTCGCTATCGAATCATGATGAATACGATTCTGGAGGGCGATCGCCGTTTTGGTGTACTCATGTGGGACCCCAACCAAAACAAAGTCTCTGCCGTCGGTTGTTGCGCCGAAGTGATTCACTGTCAGCGACTCCCCGACGATCGCATGAAAATTATGACTCTCGGCCAGCAGCGGTTCCGAGTGCTCGACGCCGTTCGGGAAAAACCCTATTTAGTCGGTCTAGTAGAATGGAT
Source organism: Microcoleus sp. MOSTC5 (assembly GCF_036701825.1). Classification (NCBI taxonomy): domain Bacteria; kingdom Bacillati; phylum Cyanobacteriota; class Cyanophyceae; order Oscillatoriales; family Microcoleaceae; genus Microcoleus; species Microcoleus sp. MOSTC5. The sequence continues at coordinate 8,150 of NZ_JAUBRK010000075.1, forward strand.
TGAAGACGAACCGCCGCAAAAAGACCTCAGACCTTTGGGAAAAGATGTCGAACAACTGCTGAGAGATGTAGTTCGCCTCTCCAGCAAATTGATGGATCAGCCGATCGACCTGCCGGAAGACATTCCCAGTTTGCCCACCGAATTGTCCTATTGGGTAGCCAGCTACCTTTACGGTGCAGCGACAGAACAGCAAACTCTTTTAGAATTGCAAGATACTGCTGCGAGATTGGAACGCGAAACCGAGATTTTGACTTCTACTCGCAATCACTTGGCAGCGAGGACTGTACTTAAAGATACGCTCAAGTAGCCAATTTGCGCAAAAAAGTACGATCGGTTTTGCCTGCATTGAAGCAAGAATTACACACAAATCACACGATTTTCGATTTTCGATTTTCGATTGGGAATGATTGATCTAAGGGTTCGGATCGCGGGCTGACAGTTCCATGATTTTTTGGAACTGCTAGCTGTTTAATCCTTAACTTCACACAGGTTCGGACAGGTTCTTTATAGCAGTAAATGCTTGTGTTAGAAAATCTCGGCCAACCGAAACCATACGATGCAGTTAAAGGCGGTCAACTGCCGCCTCCTGTGGGCGGTGTCGTACTCGGCGGACTAGCAGGAGTTAAACACCGGCTGTCTAGTTCTGTCAGCGAACATCGAATCGCCGCCCTGACAGAGACATTGAATTACGGCGATGCAGGCTTAAAAATAGTCATCCAGATTTGTCAAAGCGAAACAGGGTCAGTGCAGCGGGCAGCCTGCGATTTGCTGCGAAAAAGACTGAGTTCGATCGCCCGCGAAAAATTACAGGCCTTTGTAGCCTCAAGTTCAGATTCAGAAGCTGAGTTAGACAGCACGGAAAAAATATTAAAGCACTCATCTGGTGCAGTCTCAGAAAAAAATTACGATCGGGAGTTGTCCGAAGCACAGTTAATATTTGAGACAATTACGCAGCAGATACAACCAAATTTGTTGCTGTTAGAAGCATTGGTAGCCTCTGTAGAGCGCGAAGAATTTACCAGCGAACTGATGAATCTTTGGGAACTGTTAATCTTAGAAATTCAGGAACCTCTCAAAGAACTGCGTCAGGCTGTTGGCAGCGCGATTTCCGCCCAACTGCGCATTCAGTGGCAGTACAATCAAGCTGAATCTCAAGCCAATCAGTGGCAGCAGCGAGCTTTGCTAGCTCTTCAGAAAGAGGATGAAAATTCAGTCCGCCTCGCCTTGGTTCGCAAGCAGATTCAATTCGATCGGGCCGCAGAACTAAAAATTGACTTAGACGACCAAACTGTGCGAGTAGAAACCCTCAACCGCAACTTGCTGGCTTTGGAAAGTAAGATTGCTGAAGCTAATTCCAAGAAAGAGATCCTCAAGATGCAGCTTCATTTTGCTAGGGTACAAAAGCAAATAGATTTCACTTTCAGCCAAGTCAATAGTATATTTTTTAGCCCTTAGTTGTGGGATTCTCCGGTTATATATTGCGCGATCTCAAACTTGTCTGACGCAAAAATGTATTGTCCCACTGAAAATTGTTTTCTTATCTCGCTTAGCGCCTTCGAGGTTAGCGCCGCATAAAAAGGCACCGCTCAAATTAGCACCGCGCAAATCAGCTTTTCTCAAGTCAGCACCCTGAAGGTTACTTTCACACAAAAAAGCGCCTCTCAAGTCAGCTCCTCTCAGACTCGCTCCCCGCAGTTTTGCCTCGCTTAGATTTGCTTTTTCGAGGTTTGTATTGTCCAAGCAAGCATCTAGGAGGTTCGCTTCCATCAAGTTGGCGTTTTCCAAGTTTGCTCCGCTCAAATTAACAGCTATCATTTTGGTGTCGCTCAAGTTGGCGTTTTCCAAGTTTGCTTCAATCAGGTCAGCTCCTGTTAATCTTGCGAAAGTTAGATCGGCTCCGCTCAGGTTAGCCCCATTTAAGCGGGTCATCACCAGGCAAGCATTCTTTAGGTTGGCAGCTATTAAGTTTGCCCCCCTTAAGTTCGCCAAAGCAAAATTGATTTCCTTCAGATTTGCACAGGCTAGATTAATATCAATTAGGAAAGCTTCTCGCAAAAAAGCCTCTTTCAAGTTGGTTTCATGAAAATTTCTTTCTCCGGCTGCGTATCGCTTGAGAAGTTCATCAGCATTCATCTCACCAGCCTCCTAAGTTTTACTTAAAATAAAATTATACTACTGACAGTACATTGTAGCAACCAAATATTTTTAAAGTTTCTGTGTGATTTTTTAATTCTTCGAGTGCCGATCGCACAAATGCTTGGGAGGCGTTAGCCTCAAAGTCCATAAAGAAAATATATTCTCCGAGCGATCGCTTAGTCGGTCTAGATTCAATCCGACTTAAATTAATACCGCGACTGGCAAATACTTGCAAAGGTTTTACCAGTGCTCCAGGCATATTGGCAGGTACGCTAAAAGCCAGTGAGGTATGGGTGCAATTAGACGGTGAAGCATCGAGGATCAACTTAGCAGCAGATTTTGCAATGGATTTAATCGATGAGGAATCGGCTGCTTCTACGTTTGCGATTTCTCCAACACTCGTGCTGAGTACCCAAAATCGAGTGTAATTATCGGGATAATCATTAATGGGGTGAGCTAACACTGGCAAATTGTAAAGTTCAGCAGCTCTTGGCGAAGAGATCGCCGCTACATTTCTATCTTCCAGATATTGCAATGCTTCCGTGGTTGAATTGGTCGGAATCAATTGAGCTGAGGGAATAAACTGCCCCAACCATAACTGACACTGAGCTAGGGCTTGCGGATGAGAGTAAACTTTTTGAATCTCGTTAATTTTTGTAGCATTAGACACTAGCGCGTGGGAAATTGGCAAAACTAAGGCGTGTTGAATGCGGAGTCGATCTAGTCGCCACAGTGTATCTAAAGTGACAGTCACGCTGCCTTCGATCGAATTTTCGACTGGCACAACTGAATAGTCAACCTGCCCTACGGCCGATGCCTCTAGCGCCTGGGAAATGGTGGAATAAGGACACAGGGTGCATTCAAAGTTAGTTTCTTGGCTCAACCAATTGACATAAGCTAGAGCCGCTGTTTCTGCATTTGTACCAACAGGGCCGAGATGTGAGATCGAAATTTTCATTTAGAGATAATTTTAGGTTACAAAAGTTTGCTTTACTCTCATCAGCTAGCAAGTATGATGAAAAACTAGCGATGTCCCGAAAGCTTTTATCAGTGATTTCTCGGTTGACATGGCTGGGGGCGCGACTTAGTGCGCGACTTATGTCACCTTAAAAAAGGTGATAGTTTATTAAGATATGCTTAGGAATCCTATATTTTGATATCTTCTCATGTATATCCGCTTTAATTCTTCCCAATCCGTTGAGATCGCCGTACCAGACGAACGGGTTCCCATTCAACATTATCTGCGCCAGCCGAGGCGACTGGTGAACGCCCTCGTCGATCGAAGTCGCACACAGCAGCTAAGCGATGACTGTTTCCGCCTGAAAATGCGGCCGTTACAATTTATGATGCTGAGCATTCAACCCACCGTAGACATGAGGGTGTGGGCTGAGTCAGACGGCACAATCAATTTGGAGTCCGTCGCCTGCGAAATTCGTGGGGTGGGTTACATAAACGATCGCTTTGCTCTCAATCTCAAAGGACAGCTTTGTGTACACCAAAGCAGCGGAGTAGCATACTTGAAGGGAAAAGCGGATTTGGAAGTCCAAGTAGAGTTACCGCCGCCGTTTTGGCTGACGCCCAAACCAATTTTAGAAGCAACGGGCAACGCTTTGCTCAAGAGTGTACTGCTGAGCGTCAAACAGCGGTTGATGCACCAGTTGCTCTTAGATTACCGCCGATGGGCAAGCAACCAAACTGAGGTAATATCGAGCGAGATTCCCCAAATCTTATCTTTAGAAGGGTGAGATCATACTAGAGAAGCTGTTAATTAATTTATAGGCATATTTAGGTAAAAATTAGGCTACTTACCGAAAAATTAGTTAGATCAGCCAATTGCGTACCTTGAACTTTGTTTGAGTTCGCCCGCAGGGATAGATAGCTGCCGGTCAGTCAAGATCGTTTTGAGTCAGCCCTCCATGTTCATCCTCTTCTATGATTCCTACACCCCGAGGCCAAGCAGTTGACTTGTCATTTAAAACTTCGTCCTTTTGGCGGAGTTCGCGCTGCGGTGACTTGGTTGTTTTGCCCGGTTGATTGGTTGCGCCCACCCGAATCCTGATTTTTGGCCCGGAATTGCCCAAGCGAATTGTCATTCCGTCCACAGCAGAAACCTGAGCGATCGGTCTATCATCTACATAGGTGCCGTTAGCACCAAAATTAATAATTTCCCAGCCATTGGCGTGATTCCACAGCTCTACGTGGTGGCGGGAAACTACAGCGCTGTAAATAATTACATCATTGTCGTTCGATCGACCGATCCGAACCACCGATTCGGATTCAAAACACCAACTTTGAACTGGGACAGACTGGATAGGATGTAACAGAGTTAAGGTAATCACGGATGTTTTGACACTCCCCCGCCAGACAGAAACGGGGATGCTTCCAGATAGATTTTTGGGTAGAAAACCGCAAAAAATTTGATTTTCAAAGGGGTGGTGAGTGCGTTACTCTTGCTTCGTTCTGCCGTAAAAGTTGAACTTTTGGCTGCTTGAGGCATTTGAACAAATTTTTGATCGTTAGCTTTTGGCGCAGGCGCAAATTTTTGCTTTCCTCGGTAACAACCAAACACCGTGTTATTAATCTGCTGAACTTCCCAATGATTGACGAATGTTGAGACCGCTTGATTAATTTGGTCTGGGATGGAGCGATTGCGCCGATGGGTGAGCGGCTCAATTCGATCGGCACAACCATTTTCCCGCGGACTAGCCCCATAATTTAACTCAGACCCGCGCTGGTTGCACCGCTGATTCGAGTTCTCGATCTGGTGAGAGTCAACGAGCGACGAATCGCTGTTCGTGGATACAGAAGTTAACCAATTATTAATGCTGGGGTCTCTAGATAAAATACTTGTTTGTTGTATCAAACAGCATAGGTCTTTTTGAATTGCTAACATTTTCCTTATTGATGCGATACCTTTAAAATAGAATGCTTTGAGCAGCACAGAAATTCTGAGCGAGAACGCCTCAATCTCCTAGACCGAAAATACAGATCGACCTTCCTCGGGCGCGCCACCCCCAAAATCCCATCGGCAATTAGTCGCAGGGCGATCGGGAAGGCCAAACTTCAACTCAAATCAGACTCGGGCGGCTCCGGGTCCGGCTCTGGCCGGGCAGATTCATCCCTTTGCCGCTTCAACTCGGCAACTTTTTCTTGAGCTACATCCCTGACTTCTAGAGCTTTATCTTGGAATTTTTCCGCCAGACTTTGAGCTCCCCGCTTCACGCCTGCCACATTTTTGAGAGTTTTGTCGAAATCTTCGTGTAAAAACTCTGCTACCAGACCGACTTTTTTGTGCAATCCCTCCGCGTACTGGACTGGCTCCGATACAGCAGCTTCAGAGACGATCGCCCGCTTGCTGCCGATCGTCGAAATAGCTGCCACCGGTAGCAAGTAAATCCCGTCTAAAACGCCGCGCCAGCCGCTCGATTTAAACAGGTAGTGGATCACTGTACCCGTCCGGGAATCAAATAGGTAATCAACCACCGTACCTGCCTTATTCCCAGCGTCCGTGAGCACCTCAAGCCCGATCGGACACACAGCTTGTTCCGGCTGATGCAATTCCGGCAGTTCCGGGTTAATGGTGACAAAAACATTTTCGCCTACCGTATCAACTTGCGCCCAAGCGAACCAAGTTTTTTTGCTGCCCAAAAGTCCCGACTTGCAAGTAAAGCCGATCGCCCGCTGGGAGTGAGGATCGAGCCAAAGCCGATCTACCCTGCCGACCTCTTCCGCTGTTCTGCGGTCGATCGTGCGGCGGTTGAGCAGTTCGCTGCGCCTAACAATCTGTTGTGATGTACTCATAAATAAACTCCTGAGTGCCGCCTTTGAAAAATTTCGATCGTCCAAAGAGGCCGATTTAATATTCTTCTTCCGAATAATGGCGAGTATTGTCTGCCTCCGTTAAATCCTCCTCTTCCCTAGAAATGCCAACTTCTTTTTGGTCGGGAACAGGAATCGTGCTAATTTGCGCGCCGCCCGAGGGAGCGTGAATTTCCTTAGCCTCCCTTGGCTTGACGCTAATTTGTCCTAGCTGGACTGAGGACTGATTGGGGCCGACGTTGATTTGAATTTTCGGACCCGAGCGAGCCAAGTGAACGATCAGACCGTCCACAACCGGAACCTTAGCGATCGGCTTACCATCGAGGTAAGTGCCGTTGGTACCTAAATTGATCAGTTCCCAAGTTATGCCGCTGCGCCGCAATTCGATGTGGCGGCGAGAAACGACAGCGCTAAAAAGAACGACCTGGTTTTCGGTCGATCGCCCGATCCGGACGACCTGCTCGTCTTCAAAGATCCAACTGCGGACGGGTATAGACTGGAGTGGATGTAGCAAGGTCAGCTTAATCACATTGGCAGCATTGAGTTTTGGTAGAGCGCCTCAAGATGCGATTTTAGATTTTAGACTTTCGATCGCCCAATCCAAACTCGATCTAAGAGATTTGAAATAAAAACGTAACCAGGTCTCCTTTGCCAAGAGAGATGCGGTCTCCCGGTCGCAACCGGTGCCGGTTTCCCTTGGGCAGCGGAGTATTGTTGACGTAAGTACCGTTGGAACTGCCTACATCTTCAAGGTAGCAAGCATCTCCCTCCACCCGGAGATTTGCGTGTACGCGAGAAACTATCTCAGAATTAGCAAATCCGGAAACATCAATATCCGGCGGCACTAAGTCATTTGGCTTGCCTATGTGAACCACAGACAGACTGTGAGGCAATTCCATCGGTGTATTTGTCTGAACGTGTAGCAGGCGCGCCGACTGCTGTTGCAGTTGAGTTTTAGCTACACCTGGCTGTGGGGCCGGAACCGGGGGAGAGGTATTTACTGGTGTTGCCACTGATTCAGTTGTAACAGGAACCGAGGGCGAAGGCGGGGGTTCTGGAATCGTAGGAATGCTGGCGGGAGTTTTTTCCAAGTTGGGCCCATTATTTAGGGTAACTAGAGGTTCCATTGCCATCAGGGGTTCGCTTGGCGGTAAATCCGGCATCGGTGACGATACCACTGTGGGGCCCACAGGCGAGGGGGACGCTACTGTCACCCCAACTTCTGGAACTATGGAACCCGGACGCAAGTTAAAGCCGCACTGACCGCAAAACGCTGCATCTGTCTGAACAGCAGCACCGCAGTTCGAGCAACTTGCGGTAACAGGTAAAGGCGTGTAGCAAGCCTCGCACTGGCTGGCCCCGTCGGGGTTCTGGTGATTGCAATTGGGACAGACAATCATCGATTTCTCCTTGCTATCGGCCAGATTTTCAAATCAGCCTCATAAAAATAGTCGTGTATATGGTCAAATTTTAACTTTAACCGCCACAATTCTTATATTGCTTCGCTAATACTAGCAACTGAGCTGACGCCGTGAGGTTGGCGGTGATGGGGAAGATTTAGTTAGTGATACTGCTGACTGTGTTGGCAGTGGGCGGATATATCTGCTATTTTACTGCTTCGCCAGCAGCCGCATCGAGCAGCCACCAAAGTTCGCCCTCTGGTTGAACGAGTCTGGCTGGATAGGTCATTCCATCGGCTGCGGGGGCAAAAATTTGAGCTAGGGCAGGTTGTTTGCTGGCTCCTGCGACCATGAAGAGGACGCACCGGGCGCGGTTGATTAAGGGGACTGTAAAGGTGATGCGGGGTTGACCGTCTTTGTTGCCGACAGTTACTAGGGCGTCGCGGACTTGCAAGGCTGCTGTGCCGGGAAATAGAGAGGCTGTGTGGCCGTCGTCCCCTATGCCCAATAGAATGATGTCGAAAGCAGGAAACTCGCCGTCGGATACTTTGAAGAACTGCTGCAATTCGGTTTGGTGCGCCGAAGCGTCGTCTGCGGGGTCGCCGGCGCCTGTGGGCATGGGGTGGATGTTGCTGGCGGGGATATTTACTCGATCGAGCCAGGCTAGGCGCGCCATTTTTTGATTGCTGTCTGGGTGTTCTGGGGGAACGTAGCGTTCGTCGCCCCAGAAAACGTGAATTTTGTCCCAAGGGAGATCTTGGGCTGCGATCGCTCTGTAAAGCGGTTCTGGTGTGCTTCCGCCCGCTGCGGCGATCGTACAAACTCCGCGTTCTGCTATGGCTGCGGAGATTTTTGACAGGACAATCTCAAGCGATCGATCTATTAATTCTTCCCGATTTGCTAATACTTCTACTATTTTTTTCATTAATTTCCTCTCAACTTTCCTTGGGTGTTGTTCTGAGCAATTGTCAATTTTGCCTTAACATTTTGCTTTGAGGTCGATCGGCTGACACGTCTTGCAGGCTCAACACCATGTCCCCTCGAATTTTATCATCTTATGCCCCTTGATTGAGGAAAGCAAGACATATTTCTACCAGTGCGTTATGGATTTTCATCTGTTGCATTGATTTCGCAACTTTCAATCAAAAGTCCGATCGCACTGAAAGCATCTCTGCAGAGAGTAAAAATCGTTTTTTGGGAGTGTTCCCGCACAGCAAAGTACATACATATAGCGAGACGATGGCACACGGACAGTAAAAGCACAACGGAGATGCTCCCGATCGCACTTACCCAGGGACAGCAAAAATAATCAAGATTGATGTGGTAGAGTAGGAAAAATAGTTTTAAATCCGCACGCTCGGATGGAAGCAAAACTATGTCAAGTTTTAAGCGATTTCCTACATCTGTCCGCTATCTGATAGCGCGGTTGCGCCACTGGTCGCAACCGGCGGTTTGGGCACCGTTAGCGGTGCTGTGTGCGGGGGGGGTATTTATCTGGGAGGTCTCTGTACATCCAGAAAGGTTGAGCATAGATGGCGAAGAAGAAGCAGCCTCAAACAATGCAGCTTCGCTGCCGGGGCTGTCTGCGGAAGATAGCGCCATTGCGGCTGAAATCGACAGCTTACCAGTGCTAGTCAATCAGTTAAATCGCTCTAATTCAGAGTTCGGTTTGTTAAATTCATCAGTAGTCAAAAGCCAAGGTTTATTTGAGGAAATTCGCGATCGGGGCTTAGTAATTCCTCAGCCATCTTCAGCCTCCAAGCAGGTGGCAAGAAACAGATTATTGCCCTTGCCAAATTTAGCAGCAAATCCTGCTGTCGGGGCCGCAAACAATAACCCGCAAAATTCTAGCTTGGCAAGTTCAAACGCGACATCAGCTTTGAGTTTATCTGGCAGTGGGGAACCCATTTCCGCAATAAAAACGATCGAGCCTGAGTCTAGGGATACAGCGACATCAACTTTATCGCAGGCGTCGAGTGGTGCTAATTCAGGCAAACAAAACGAAAATTCTCTTCCTTTGAGTCCGCTGCAAGCAGCTATGAAAAAATACGTCGTTGCTAACACAGCAGCAACGGCGGCTGCGGCTCAGAAAACAGCAGACTCGGCAAAATTGCTCGATCGACCGGCTTCGGCTGCGGCAAATGCGGCAAATGCGGCAAATTTGCTCCCAACTACCGCTACAGCTCAAGCTGGAGCAAATCCTGTGAATGTTCCCGCAGCACTTCCCCCAGTTGTGACTCCGACAAATACTGCGATCGAGGAATCTCAAGAATTCTTAAAGCCGACAGCTACAGTCCCTGAATCATTTCCTGGGTTAAATTCCAGAGTACCGAACCTCCCCGAAATTAATGCAGGGGCTGCAACGGTGGCTTTGCCGAAAAATCCCTACCAAACTAATTTATCTGGTTCCGGCTTCGCACCTGAAGTTCAACCTGCTGCACTTCCAGTAGCCATACCTTCGCCAACACCTTTACTTCCCAATGTCGGTCAATCCCCCTTTCCGAGTACGATCGGGGGAAGCAAGATAATTAGCCCTCAATTCTCTCCAAATTCAGCGAATTCTCAATTTCAAACAGCTCCACAAAGTCAGCTTAACTTGCCGGATCAGCCTAACTTTGGAGTTGTTCCCCAAAATACAAATCAGGGCGTGCAGCCCATTCAACCTCAAACTTTTGCTACACCCCGCTCCCTGGCTCCGGGACGCTACATTGGCGGCGGCGAAATCAATACTTTTTCTAATCCTTAAATGAAGGAAGTTCGGCAACAAAAACGATAAGCTGTCGGGCATCTTAATTTTACAGTCAAGTTTGATGACATTCTGGTGGGGTGTCCCGCCCACCAGAAAAATACAACGCAAGATGCCCGACAGCTTATATCAATTCCCAATACTTAGGCTAGGCGGTTCCTGAGCGAAGTCGAAGGGCAGTACAAGTTCCCAATTACCCATTCCTAATGTTATTGGTAAAACTTACCTGGAGGCTGCCCGCACCAACAACAATCCTCCGATTCCCAAGCCAAACATTATCGGCAGCCAAGCCGACAGAATTGGAGTCAAAACAGCTTTCACACCCATAGAACTGGTGATGAAAGAAAATACGTAGTAAGCAAAAATCACAACTACGCTAATACCAAAACTCGTTCCTCTGCCGGAGCGGCGCGGTTGAGTTCCCAAAGCTGCTCCCACTAAACCAAATACCATGCACACGAAAGGAAAAGCATATTTTTCTTGAATTCGCACCTTTAATTTGCGAATTTGCGGTTCGTCACCGCTGTTCTTAATGATATCCAAACGCTCTACAGCTTGGGCAATGTTCATTTCCTTGAAATCCCGGACTCTCGCAGCTAAATCTAAGGGCGTGCGGGGGAGTTGCAACTGCTGGTGTTGAAACCTAACTATATTGCGGTAAGAGCCATCAGGAGCTACTATATAAGCGGTTCCGTTGAAAAAATCCCAGGTATTTTCTGAGGGATTCCAAGTAGCGGATTCTGAAGAAACGATTTGATTGAGGCCTGGGGTGGAGCGATCGATAATTGTTAAACCTTTCATTCGCTGGCCGTCAAATTGTTCTGCATAAAAAAAGCGGGCCAGGGTTTCGTCGCCACCTTTTTCTGGTTTGCGAAATTCTGTGTAGATAATATTTCTATCTTGAAATGTCGGTTTTTCTCGCTTCAGGGCTCTGTCTAAAGTCAGAGTAGCTCTGTAGCTGGCGGCGGGTACGACTAACTCTTGCAAACCAAAGGTGAAGCCGGCAACAATTAAACTCATAATCACTGCGGGCAGTATTAATCGGTAAACGCTAACTCCGCAACTGCGGAGGGCGATGAGTTCGCTGTCGCTGGACATTCGGCTGTAGGCCATTAAGGTTGCTAGCAGCATTGACATCGGGAAAGCCAATACTACGAAGTAGGGAATTTGCAGCAGAAAAATTTCTAGGGCTGCGCCGTAGGGGAGGCCGGATTCTGTTACTCTGCGGACTAATTCAAATAAGGCTCCAACTGTGACGGCGACGGATGTAAAGAGTCCGACGCCAAAGAGAAATGGCCCGATTAGTTCTTTGGTAATGTACCAGTCCATTACTGAAATTCTCGGCAGCCAGTTGATGGGATTCAAAGAATTGGATATTGCTATTTTCATAGTGGCGCGTTGTCGCAGATTGCTCCTCAATCTAACATCTAAAATCTCAAATTCGACCGTTTGCCGAATGCATTCAAAAGACTATCGCACGAAGCTGTCGCCCAAGTAATACTGCCGCACTAAAGGGTTGCTGTAGAGTTCTTCTTCAGCCCCGGAGGCTAAAATTTGGCCGTCTCGCATGATGTAGGCTCGATCGGTAATTTCAAGGGTTTCTCGGACGTTGTGATCGGTGATGAGGATGCCGATTTTGCGATCGCGCAGTTTGGCAATAATGGTTTGAATTTCGTCTACGGCGATCGGATCGACGCCTGCAAACGGTTCGTCTAAAAATAGGAACATGGGCCCGTCTCGCCCTGCGGCTAATGCTCTGGCTAGTTCAGTCCGCCGCCTTTCTCCCCCCGATATTTGAATTCCCAAACTGGATGCTATTTTTTCCAAGCGAAATTCTTGCAATAGGAAATCGACTCGATCGCGCCATTCCCAGCGCGGCACTTGAGTTTGTTCTAGGACTAACAAAATGTTGTCGCGCACGCTCATGTTCCGGAAAATGCTTGCTTCTTGAGCGAGATAGCCAATTCCCAAATGCGCTCGCTGGTGCATCGCCAATTTAGTGATGTCTAAATCGTTTAGCCAAACAGTGCCTTGATTTGGTTTTTCTAATCCGGTTGCTATGTAAAATGTTGTGGTTTTGCCGGCACCGTTGGGGCCGAGCAGTCCTACGATTTCTCCTTGGCTTACCGAAAGATTGACGCGACTGACTACATTGCGTTTTCCGTAAGATTTGTGAATATTTTCGAGTACAATTTTCATTTTCGCCGAGGCAACCTCTACAAGCTAAATTTCAGACTGCGGGTTTGTGCGATGAGTCTCTAATTTAAATTTTACCTTTTCAATTTTGTTAGTTTTATAAAGACGAAATTTCGCATCTATCCCAAGTAGTATGTTTTGGCTGAGGCGAAATTTCGCTGCTGCGAGCCACTGTTACCGGGGGGCTGTAGTTGGACGTGGGGAGCCCACTGCATTTTGGGCTGCCGCATCTTGTTCCGGGGCAACCAGATAGACAGATTCTACCTGCCCTGGGTTGTCTGGCAGGGCAATAAACCGCCCTTCGTCGATGAGGTATGTTATGGTTTCGCCGCGCAGACTGTTGCCCTGCTGCAATACGTAAACATCTCCGCTGAGAATGATCCGGCGCTCGCGGCTGAAATATTGAGCTTGAGCAGCAGTTGCTTGTATTTGGCGGGCTGGATAGTTGATTTGGACGTTGCCGCGGGCTGTCACGATGCCGGTTTTGGAGTCGGCTTCTTGAATGTCCGATCGCACGCTGAGAGTGCGGGGCGGCGCGGCTTGCGGGTAGGTGGGAGAGGCTATCGCGCCTGCCAGAGTGAGGGGCAAAAGCAGCGATAATCCTTTGAATATTCGGGAATTGAGTAGTTTAGCGGAGGGCATCATAAGCTTGGAGCCTCAAAATTTGTGAAATTGCTGAAGGGTACGATCTCCAGTTAGGTATTTTATCTTAACGGCCAGAAAGATTTTCGCGCTTGTCGATCGATTGACCCGAGAGTCTCAACCAATTATCCTAGCAAGACAACAGCGAATTTAATTGGCTATTTTGCTGAGTGGCTGCAACTGTCTTAACCGAGAACCGGCAAGATGCTCGTTCCACAGCAAATCAATCTGCTTGTACAGCGGGCAAGAAAGCCAGCCCTCCTCTGTGTAAAGGCCAAGTCTGCTGCACACCCTAATACCAACATTTATTTAACCTTTATTTAACTTTTTGGTACTTTGATAATTCGCGGCAATTGTAAGCCTGCGACTTCTCTACCTGCGAACAACGGTACAAATTTAGCTACTTCTTCCGGGCCAGCTTGTTGCAAAGCGCTCAAAAGTTTAGCACTTTGTCCGAGCAACTCTTCAACGGCAATTCCGGCATAACTCGGCTGATAATAACTGAGCCGATTTATTCCTTCTCCCAGCAAGATTACCGCACCGCGCCAGTTTTGATTTCCTAAGTGATAAAGCGCGACCGCAATTTGCAATGTTCCCTGATAAAACCTTTTTTCCGGCTCGCCGGCTTCCATCCACAAAGCCTCTAAAGTATCGTGACAAGCGTAAAATTCTTGGCTGTTAAACTGTTCGATACCTTGCCAAAATTCGACTGGGATTTCCTCTATCATTCGATTGGAGATTCGGGATTTTCGAGGGCGGATGCGTCTTTGAGTAGGCGGCGATCGATTTCTTTTAAATAGCTTAGTCTTAAAAATAGGAAAAACAACGACCTGTTTTCAAAACTCCTGCCATTTCACGACCGCCTACTTAACCGATTACATAGTGTCTCTGACAGCTTGAATCTGATCCATTCCAATTTCCTGATTAGTTCCAGCGAAATCGTTATCTGGCGTCAGAAATAACATACAGTGACACTCTTTGCGCTCGCGCATGGGAATGCAGGGACAGTTCCAGTAGGCGGCTTTTACTTCAGCTTCTTTATCTTCGTAATGGCGACAAGGGCATAAGGGAGCACCTAGTTCATCCTTGTGTTTTGCTAGTCCTTCTATCACGACAGCAGTGACGGAAGGCTCGGAACAAAAGTATGTTCCCGTTCGCTTGGCGTAGGTTTCGGAGAAATTCTTCATCGCCTCCAAAGTTTTTTCGTTGGAGAGTTTAGATTTTTCTGTTGTGTTCATAGTTTAGGATCGGAGTTGGGGATGCTACGAGCTTTTGACAATTGTAGCGCAGAATGTGATTTTAAACACTTGTACATTTCTGTTTACTTACAAGGAAGAAAACCTTGACAAACATTGAGTTTTAGGTTGTTGGTTTTTTAGTGGTTTTTGTCTATCCCGGAGGGTGCGGGAAACTTGTGGCAGACCGGGTTTTTGGAGCTGCCAAAAGATTTTGGCGATCGATCGCCCTCCACAATCATCCCCCAAAGGGGATAAAAATCGGATAAGATAGCACAGCCCTGTCCCTGTTAGTGGCATCAGATGGCAACTTCCCCGAACCGCACCCGCACCCGCAGCAAAAAATCTCCTCCCTCTGGGCTGATTTGGCCGGCTGACACCGAGTTAGTCGGATTAGTGTTTGAATTGACTCCCGGCGCTGCTAGCTATCTGTACGCGCAGTATGCTATAGGTTTGCACGCTTGGTTTTTAGGTCAAGTACAGCAAACCGATCCGGATTTATCGCAACTTTTGCACGATGAACAGTCCGAAAAAGCCTTTACTATTTCGGGATTGGAAGGTGATTTGCTCCCCGGTGGCAGAGAATTTCAGCTTTTGGGCGATCGAATTTATCGCTGGTACGTAACAGGACTTTCAAAGCGAGTAGTGCAGTGGCTGAGTCAGTGGTTGCAAAATTTGCCCGAAGAGATAGATTTGCGAAATGCTCCGCTGCTAATTCGCTCTTGGGATATTGCTTTTGCTCCCACAACTTACCAGCAATTATTAACAGCAGAACCCCCCTTTTCGCCCACCATCAAACTTAGTTTTGTGACTCCTACAAGCTTTCGTAGCAAAGGCCATCACTTCCCTTTGCCAGTTCCCGAAAATGTTTTTCACAGCTATTTGCGCCGCTGGAATAACTTTTCGGGGGTAAATTTTGACCAGGCAGAATTTTTGAATTGGATTGATGAAAATGCAATTATTAGCCGCCACAAATTGGAGTCGCAAAAGGTAGCGGCCGGCAAAAAAGGCATGGTAACGGGGTTCACTGGGGCTGTGGAATTTGGGCTAGGGCGATCGGCTCACAATCGCCCTGATTTTGTACAATTATTTTATGCTTTGGGGCGGTTAGCGCCTTATTGCGGCACTGGCCACAAAACAACTTTTGGATTAGGACAAACGCGAGCACAATGGTTGACAGAAGCGCTACCTGAAGTGTCGATACAAAGCGTATTGGCGGCGCGAATAGATGAATTGACACAGAAGTTTATGGCGCACAGAAAGCGTACAGGCGGAAGTCGCGCTGCTGAGATTGCTGAAACTTGGGCGACGATTTTGGCGCGCCGGGAATTGGGGGAATCTTTGTTTGATATTGCTGCTGATTTGGAAATGCCTTATGAAACTGTGAAAACTTATGTGAAGTTGGCAAGAAGGGCTTTGAAAGTGGAGGATTAGCGCGAATTAGTTGACTGTTGACTGTTGAATGATGACTGCTGACTGTTGACTGTTGACTGTTGACTGCTGAATGATGACTGCTGACTGTTGACTGTTGACTGCTGAATGATGAGTGATAACTACTGACTACTGACTAATTGACTAATGACTGACGACTGCTGACTAATGACTCTTAGTAAATAGGTATATGTCGTCTCGCTGATATTTGAGTTTAAATTGAGGGTTGTTTTTTAGTTTAGTTATAAGGTTTTGCACAAACGCTCGATCGCTCATCCAGCCAGGATATCTGAGGTTCAGCAATACATAATCAAATTCTGCGAGATTGGCAGGCGGCGCGTTAGCCAGAGTTATTTTGACGACAGGGCGGTGCGCTAAATGCGGAGCAATCTGAGCATTTGTTAAAACACTGCCTTTGGTTTCAACAAGAGAAATTGCTGCTTTGGTAGCTGGCAAAGTGTCCAGCCCATTTAAATAAATAGTCCAAAAATAGCCGTATTTCGCTAAAGCTAAGAAAGCAATCAACGACCAAATTACAATGACTCTAGGCAATGAATAGTTAGGAAGGGGCAATCTATCAAATATTGTCTTTCCCTTTTGCTGATTGCTATCTGCTAAACTGGAAATTACGGCAACCAACAAAAACGGCAATATCGGCACAGAATATTGATGAATTAAATCCCGCTGAGCGGGGATGTCGGAAAGAATATTCATCGCCAACATTGGCACAGCACTAATTAAAGATGACAGATGACGCGGAGACAGCCACCAAATTATAGGTAATACCAATAAAGCTAAATATTCAAAAGTATCTAAAGAAAACAAACGCCCTAAAACTAGATTGGGTTTCACTATTAAATTAATAGCAATTTCCAAAACCGAGTTTCCCAAATATTGATATCGCCCGATTCCCGCGTGTTCTCTTCCCTGATTAAAATACGGTATAACTGCCTGAGTAGCTACCAGGAACCAACCCGCGCCTAGAAAGAGAGCTATGAGCCCACAATTGCGTTTTTTGTCAAAACACAACAGCCACAAACCCATCGCAGCCACAGTTAAAGATAGCACGGCTTTGCAGCTCAAAACTAATACAATAGCAGCACAAAACCACAAGGTTTTATTCAGCCTTGCGGCTAAGATTGCTGCTAGCAGTGCTGGCAAAGCAATTACTTCTGGGTGGAAGTCGAAGAGATTGACATTAAATACTGCGGGATAAAGCAGATATACGGCTGAAATTGCAATTGCTTTTCGTTCGTTTAATCCCGCTTGACGTGCCAAACTCCAAGTCGGCCAAGCGCCTAAAGCTAGGGAAACAGCTTGCACTAAAAAAAGCCAGTGAACATCGGGATATATTTTGTAAAGTAAAGCTAGTGGATAGAAAATAAAAGCGGCGTGATCGCCCCAAATATTTATTGCCATTAAAGAGGAAAAGGGCGTTTGATTTTGGGAGATTAAATAAATTGCTTGGTCAAAAATTGCTAAGTCGAATGCAGTTGACTGAAACAAAGCGTGCCGCGCGCTGCTGGCGGTAAATAAGACTATCGTTGTCACGACAATCATTAAAAATACTGGATGAGATTTTAGGGATTTTAAAGTTAGCATTTTATTGGTTTAATCAGCGATTCGTTTAAATAGCAGAACTTCGTTTTTTTGATAAGTTAAGTGAAAATCGCGAGATTTTTTAAGTTGATTTGCTAAGGTATTACCAAGTTTTTCAGTATCAGGCCAGGGATGGCGCAGGTTTAATAATATGTATTGAAATTCAGCTAAATTTGTTTGGGGCGAAATTTGTGAAAGCAATTTTACTATTGGGCGGTGGGCAAAGTGAGGGCCAAGTCTATTATCTGTTAAAATACTGCTTTGGGGTTGAACTTGCGCGACTGCTTCGCGTGTAGCTTGCCAGGTATCTAGTCTATTTAGGTACAGATAAAAATCTTTATATTCGCCCAGAAATAGGAAAATTATTAACGACCAAATTATCATGATTCTCGGCAATTGAAGCCCCAGCCTGAGTTGAGGAAGTCGGAAATTCTTAAATGGTAAATTTGCAAATTTGCTAGAGTAAAATTTGGGCAAATTTACAGATGTGAAAAACAGTTGCTTATTTGCTTTATCCTCTTCCTTGTTTTCTCTTATTGCTTCCCTCTTCCTTGTTTCTTCCTTCGCGATAGCTGCTAACAATAAAAAGGGAATTACAGGCACTGAATACTGATAGGCTAAGCTGCGTTGAAAAGGCAAGTCAGAGAGAATATTGATGAGCAGGGTAGGGATGGCAGGAATTAGCGCTGTTAGATATTGTATCCGTAGTTTGCCCGAGAATGGCAATAGCAGCCAAATCACAGGTAAGGTGAGGAGAAATAAATATTTGAATGTATCGAATGAAAGGATTTTTCCTAATACTAACTGTGGTTTTAATATGAGATTGATGATGATTTCTAGTACGGATTTTCCTAAATAGCTGTAGCGCCCGACTCCAGCGACTTCGTTTCCGCTAAAAAAGGGGATGATTTTCTGGGAAGCTATCAAAAACCAAGCTGCACCGAGCAAAAGTGCGATCGCCCCGCACCGTTGCTTTTTATCGCAAAAAAACAGCCATAAACCCATAGCAGCAACGGTTAGGGACAAAACCGCCTTGCAACTCAAAATTAACAGAATAGCGGTACAAAACCACACAATTTTATTTAAACGCGCCGCCAAAATTGCTGCCAAAAGTGCGGGTAAAGCGATTACTTCCGGATGAAAATCAAATAAATTGATGTTAAATACTACCGGATAGAGCAAATAAATCAATGCGATCGCACGGGATTGTTCTTGATTTAAACCTCCCAAACGCGCTAAACTCCAGCTAGGCCAAGCCCCCAGGGATAAAGCAACTGCTTGTACCAACAGCAGCCAATGCACATCCGGGTAGATTTTGTAAAGCAAAGCTAGCGGATAATAGATTACCGCTGCATGATCGCCCAAAATATGAATCCCCATTAAAGAAGAAAAAGGCGTTTGGTTTTGGCCGATCAAGTAAATTGCTTGGTCAAAAATTCCCAAATCGAAAGCAGTGGATTGGAATAAAGCGTGCCGTAAACTGCTACACAAAAAGAAGATTGCCGCAGCAGTAGCGATCGCCCAAACCAAACTCGACGGTAGCTGCGATCGACCTTCCTCTATATTTTCGGCGATCGAGACACTGATGTCCTCACTAGAATCAGGAAAATTCTCCCTATTCTGCATGAAATCTGGCACTAACTGACCACTCAAAATATGATTACCTCGAATGTGCTTTCCACGCAATAGTTAACCGCTAATTTTAATCCCCGCAATCGTAATATTAGAATAGCCCACAAAACATTAAACAATTGTGAAAGCAATAACTCTTCTCGGCTCCACAGGCTCCATCGGCACTCAGACTCTGGATATTGTAGCTCAATACCCCGAGCAATTTCGGATTGTCGGGTTAACCGCCGGACAAAATGTAACGTTGCTGGCCCAGCAAATTCGCCAGTTTAGACCGGAGATTGTCGCGATTTGCGACGAAGATAAATTGCTGGAATTGAAGGAGGCGATCGCAGATCTCGACCCTCAACCTATTTTACTTGCGGGCGAGTCAGGCGTTGTCGAAGTTGCCAAATATGGCGACGCTCAAGCCGTCGTCACCGGCATAGTTGGCTGTGCCGGTTTGCTGCCAACAATTGCGGCTATCAAAGCAGGTAAAGATATCGCCTTAGCGAATAAAGAAACATTAATCGCAGGGGGCCCCGTTGTCAACCCCCTTATCGAAAAATACGGCGTTAAAATATTGCCTGCTGACTCGGAACATTCGGCTATTTTTCAATGCCTCCAAGGTGTTCGGGTTGGCGGGTTGCGGCGAATTATTCTCACAGCTTCGGGGGGTTCTTTTCGAGATTTGCCGATCGACAAATTAGCAGGAGTAACAGTAGCCGATGCTTTGAAACATCCAAATTGGTCAATGGGGCAGAAAATTACAATTGATTCTGCTACTTTGATGAATAAAGGATTAGAAGTAATCGAGGCTCATTACTTGTTCGGGATGGATTATGAGGACATTGATATTGTCATCCATCCTCAGAGCATAATTCACTCGTTAATTGAGCTGCAAGATACATCGGTTTTGGCGCAATTGGGCTGGCCGGATATGCGATTGCCGCTGCTTTACGCTTTGTCTTGGCCGGAGCGAATTCATACAGATTGGGAACGGCTGGATTTGGTAAAAGCTGGGGATTTGACTTTCCGAGAACCCGACCACGAAAAGTATCCTTGTATGCAGTTGGCTTATGCGGCGGGACGTGCGGGCGGTTCGATGCCTGCGGTGCTGAATGCGGCCAACGAACAGGCGGTAGCGCTGTTTTTGGAGGAGAAGATTCAGTTTTTGGATATTCCGAAGTTGATTGAGAAGGCGTGCGACAAACATCAAGCCGATAACTGTGAAAGTCCTGCTTTAGACGATATTTTGGCCGCGGATCGGTGGGCGCGGCAGGAAGTTTTGGCAGAGAGTATGGAATTGGGCGATCGTATTCTTTCGGTTCGCTAATTGTATCAGCAGACTTGCACTTACCCACAAGTCCGCTGGGGAATTAATACCCCGTCTCATAGCTAAAGTTGGTTGAAATTGAGATATTGCACCATTCTCAATAAGCCTTTTAGGAACAGGCAAGATGCCTGTTCCACAAGAAAATTCACTCTTTGTGGAACAGGCATCTTGCCTGTTGCTGACAATGGTGCAAGATGTGAGTTGAAACCGACTGCCCAACTTTAATAAATATTTAGTTTTCTTTGAGAGGACTTTAGCTATGAGACACGGGTTTCCCCCCCTGACGGACTATGCCAAAAAGTGCAAAATATCGCCCAAACCATGTTAAAAGTTGACCGGATGTTAGCCTTTTATAGACTAACTCCGAACTTTTGCCGCCAAATCAGCCGCACTCATCTTTTCGTACATTTCAAAAGGTTGGTGAATCCAAGGATTGTCAGCCAAATAATCTACATAATAATCCGGCTTTGCAACAGAACAAGCCTTGTACCAGAGTACAGCAGTCCGAATTTCCTGAATATCCTCGCCGTAGCGAATCTTCAGCCAAGCGATACCTTGCTCTAAACTAATTCCCGAATCCACCAAATCGTCAATCAGGAGAATGCGACTGCCCAAATTATCGCCCACCATTGTCAAATCGCGGGCAAACTCGATCGCACCCCGGACTTTTCCCTCGGCCCCACCATAGGACGAGGCAGCTAAAATGGCCAGAGGTTTGTCGAAAATCCGCGACAGAGTATCTCCAACCCGCAGCCCTCCCCTCGCCAGACAGACAATGCGATCGAATTTCCACTGAGATTCCTGAATTTTTACAGCCAAATCCTCAATTTTCCGATGGTACTCAGACCAAGAAACGTAAAGGTTACTCATTCCTAATATTATTGAAATATCAAAGGTATTATTAATTATTTTGGGGAAAATGACATGGATGCAGAGGAACTTCTCAGACGGTATGCAGCCGGAGAACGGGTTTTTCACAAAGCAGACCTGAGCGGTGCTCATATGTCAAGGACAAATTTGCGCGATATTGACCTGAGTCACGCTAATTTAAAAGGTGCAAATTCGCTCGGCCTCACCCTCTACAGAGCTAATCTGTATCAAGCAGATATCAGCCAAGCCAACCTCTCTCAAGCCAACCTCATGTCCGCTAATTTTGGCGAATGCGAGGCGGTGGGAGCGAATTTGAGCGGAGCCATCTTGCGGAGTGTCGTCTTCAGCGGGGCCGATTTAACGGGGGCGAGTCTCAGGGGTGCAGACATGAGAGATGCAAACCTTCAGGGGGCAATTTTGATTCAAGTTTATGCAGTCAACGCTAACTTGCAAGGTGCAAACTTGACAGAAGTAAAGCTTTGCGGAATCAACCTGAGCAAAGCAAATTTAACCGATGCGAACTTAACACAAGCTGACCTCAGCCGTGCTAACCTAACTCAAGCAAATCTGAGTTGGGCAAATTTAACGGAAGCAAATCTGGAAAAAGCTGATTTGAAGGGAGCCGATTTGAGCGGAGCTAACTTGAGCTGTGCAAATCTCCATCAAGCAGATTTGAGCGGAGTTTCCCTTAAGGGAGCAAATCTCCGGGGAGCAAACTTGCATCAAGCTTCTTTGCGCGGGACAAATTTGGATGAAGCGAATCTGAGAGAGGCCATGATGCCTGACGGCACAATCTCTGACTAAATAAGCTGAGAAAATAGAAGTTAAAACAGCAGGGTGCCTGTGGCGCACCCTACATTTATGCTAATGCCTGATTTTTTTAAGGGATTTAATTCTGCCTTCAAGTGACAGTGCATTTAAAGAGTAGTGGCAAAAAATTTAGAACCGAGTTTAATCTACAACTTTCAGCCAGCCGCGGCGAACTGCGTGGAGCAAGCGGTTGATGGCTGTTTGATCTTCTTCGGTAAGACTGTCATTTAACAGCGCTGTCTTGAGCTGTTGTCGGTGAGTGGGAGTCAGCAGACCGGAGTGATATACCTGAAAGACTAGCTCTGCAATAGTAAATTGAGGTAAAAGCGTTTGGGTTGTCATCATGTGTTTGTTTTTTGAACTCACTTTTGACAGTATTGACTGATTTCCCCAATGTTTATGTGATTTAACTACGCAATTATATGTGATCGATTCGCTCTTAATTGGTGATTTGTGTCAGCCGGATTTGGGGCTCGGATGTTTTCTCGCTCGCCCTGCAACTCGAAACACAAACTCCGTCCCGATTTCTCGCTTTTGGCCACTCCCAAATCTATACTTGTTGTCAAGAAACTCTGACAAATAAAATAATATTTATCTATTATCTAGATGATTAATGACGGCTAATTAATGACTGCTAACTAAATCGATCGACTTAATTAAATCTAAAAGTTTTACGCTGTTGAGACATCTGCCTTTGGTTACATTTACCGAAGGTCTTGGCGTGGGGTTTTTTCCGTGGATATACTTAATACAGCAGATTCCAGGCAAATAGAGTACACCTTAATCCCAAGCACTTACCAAAATAGTTGACAACCCTTGCAACCGTACTCCATAAACCTGAAAATTGCTGTAACTGCTGACTACAGGCTACTGACTGCTGACTGCTTCAGATCAAAAATCCCGGCTTCTTCAAGAAACCGGGTTCGAGCTTTTCGATCGCAGTACAACTTTTTTTGGAGAGGGTTAATGCAGCGACCTGCTCACGAAAATCTTATTGTTGGCAAAGCTTGACAGGAGAGAAAGTAGAAATACTCATCTCAACTTCTTGTGTAATAGGACTAATCGGAAATCCTGACCCATCCGCGGCGGATGGCGTGAAGCAGGCGGTTGACTGCATCTCGGGCATCTTCGCTGAGAGCGCTTTCGCAGAGTGCGGGCAGTCCGTGGCTTTGAGTGCGAGTCAGATTGCCTGAACGGGTGACTTGATAGAACAGTTCAGCGATCGCGCGATCGGATTTTAAAGTCAGAGCTTGCATGAAATATCGTTGAACTCGACTATTGTAGTATCGAGGATTTGAGAAAAGAGTAGGGTGATAGCAGTCGGCTAAGCTGTGCGATCGTTCTTAGCTCCATTTGTGACCGAAGTCTGCGAGTATACGTGAGTTAAATCACAGATAACCAAAAACCTCGATCGCATAAGCTGTCATTGCGGTGGTAGCCTCAAGGTTTGACTAAACCTCGAAAATTCCTGAGCGCAAGACTTTTAGCCCCCAGCGCCGCTGCACAGCGGGAGTGAGTCCCCTCTACATCCCAGGCTCTGGACTCGGAGAACTGTGAAACTTTGGGTTTTAGACACTTGCAGCTTGCACCACAGGGCCTAAAGTTGCGATCGGCGAGCCACACCCTGAGATACAATATTTATAAATACTTCTATCCCATCTCTAGGCAGGCAAGTAAAAAAATGATAATGATTAGCTACTTTTCGATTGCCTTAATCGTTTTTATTGTTTGGTTCAAAAGTTTTTGGAATGATACTGCGACATCTAAAAAAGACGTGATCTCTTGGATAGCATTAATAATGGGTCCTCTGTTTTGGCCTGTTGTTCTGCCCCTATCCCTTTTGCAAATTACCAGCAAAAAATCTGTTGTAAAAACAGCTCAATACGATCAAGAATTATAATAAATTGTGGAAGTAACTGGCTTAAACAAAGTCGGTTATCTCGTCCTAAACGATCCGGCGTGCATCGCTCCTCGCAGCGAGTAAATCATCTTGTTTGATGGTTAAAAAAATGCAGTTATAAGGTAGAATTAAATAAAAATCCTGAATCCTAAAACAGTATTTTTTTACCGCTCCAAATTCTGCCTTCTGCTTTTCGACCCCGCCCAAAAACGGATACAAGTTTCCCAGAGTAGTCGCCAGCCGACCAAAATTTTAGACTCTTGTTCAAGCTCCCAGATTCATCTGTGGAGTAAATCTCAAATATCAAATCGTTCGACTGAGCGCGACTCCACTAATCTCTCGCCTAACGTCTCACGGCAAAGTATCAAATCGACTGACGCCTACTTTTCTTCTGTAACATCGTGATTTAATGGTGTGGCTGAGTCAAAATTGTCAGACACAAATAGTCGGACAGCGACCGCAACATTTTTTACTCAAAGATTATCTGCCAGCTCAACCAAGCTCAAAATTAATCTGCAATATAACACGGCCTGTTGCTGGCAAAACTATAACTTCAGACATATTTTCGCCTTCCGCTGACCAACTTAAGAATTTTTATTACTTCCGGCCACTGCGCACCATTAATCGAATTTGGTAAAATCCTTGCTTAGCCTTAAAAAAAGCTAGACACCTTGCCCTGTAACCTTTTACAGCTCTATTTTTTAAAAGTGTAGCAGCTCTTACAAGCAAATTGTAGAGTTCGTTTGCGCCTAAATTGCCTAACTCTTACCGCAGTTAGATAGACAATTAAAAGCAGAGACTGCAATATGAAATAGGCAACAACTGTTTCAAATCTCAACTACGATTTATTTTGGGCGATCGGGCATCACGAATGTATAACGCGAGCAAGCGAAATTTTTAGAGGTGCTGGATTTTTGGGTTTGGGAACTTCTCAAAAAAAAGTGCCGTCACTGTATCCACATTCGCTATTTGCATAAAAAGTAGGAGTAAAAATGAACGAAGTGTCTGAGAAACCAATTTATAGAATTCTTAATCTAGTGTCGCTGCTAGCGCTGAGCTACTATGCAGCTACTTCCATCAATTATATGTTCGAGAGCGACGCTCACATCTACAGGTACGACAGCCAGAGCAATTCCAACGCCTCAACCGCGCAACTAGAAGCACACCATCGGAATAAATAGTAGAGCTTTTCTATGAATGCCGAACCAAATTTCCTGGAAATCGCTAATTGTTAATTAGCGGCTCGAAGTTAACAACTAGCAATAAAATATTTTGTGATAAGTTAATATTTTTACTTACAGCTATTTGCTATCAAAGATACTACAAGAATTAACTATCTATTTGGCTCTAAAAATAGACGACAGTCATGAAAACAGTTCAAAGCATTTTCATCAGTAATAGCATTAAGAGCTTTAGTAATCGCTTCATCAAGCACATTTGAAGTTTGAGCTGCTTAAGAACCGAGAATTACTTTGATTTTTGACCAACACAACTCGATGGAAAATAAATTCGGCGAGTAGGGAGATAAGCATTTCACTTGAACTCCGACAGATTGAATCAAACTTTCGACGGCTTAGACATGATGAACAGGTAAACTATCCATCACTAAGCTGTTGTACATTTAAATAGGGTATAATTAAAATTTAGTTGTGCGATTCGTTTAACCTAAATGGATTAAAAATCCAGGGACGGTTAGCCTAACCCCTTGGTTAGTGTAACTGATTA
>NZ_JAUBRK010000076.1:0-33128 GCF_036701825.1 Microcoleus sp. MOSTC5
TGATTTTAAACCATCCTAATCTTCCTTCAGTCTTGTCTTATGGTACTTTGGCTGCTTAAAAACTGTCCGGAGTATTGAGCATTGACAGATCTGTTATGAATTATACAAATTTAGCCGTTACTGGCAATTCTAGCCGACGAACGATCGCCCGTAATGAATTCAGAAAACAAATTCACCGCCACACAGCGCAAAAAATCAGGATTCGCAAGCTGCTACTCCTAATTGGCGTGGACATCACAAAGCTGCCTTAATTAACACCAATAAGGGCTTTGCAAGACGAGCAAAAAAACATATCATTGAGAAACAAGAATAAAAACTTGCTCGCTTATGGTAGCCCAGGCAACAACACGTATGCCTGAAGTTATAGCCCACAGCGAGACATACGGGCAGCTCTAAATCAATAGGGTGAGGTGGTTGTGTCTGAATGTTAAGAGGGGCAATCGAAGAGGAATGTTCGGCGAGCGATCGCTTCCCAATGGAGGATGGTAAAACCTAAGAAGGGAAGGAGTTGGAGACAAGGCTAAAGTTTTTGAATTCGCGAGAGTAGCGTTAGCACTAAACTCTGCCGTATTGTCGGGAGCCAGCCAAATTTGTAACAGTTCTTAACTATGAATAATTCTGCCAAAATTGCTAGCATAGTGACACTTTTGCTAACAAAAACAGATAAAGTAAATAAAGTTGGCTAGCTCTAGAGGCCCCGATCCCCATCCTGGGGATGTTGAATCAATTTGATTCGTACCAAAGGGTTTTAGAGTTACACTTGGAAACAAAGCATCGCTATTTAACTGAGTTCTTTAGTTACTTTTACTTTCAGCTATGAACGTGGATTTTATCAAAGCCCAAGTCAGGTTGCTACAGGGTGCAAGTTCATCGGAGCGAGAGACCCTTATTAAGAACATCGGCGTCTGTGCTGGCGTGATCAGACCCGGAGAGTACGTGACTCCTCAGCGGAAGCACGCCATCACTCTCTGGCTGCAAACAAATGCGGTTCGCCTCCGGCTACCCCAACTTCCTCTGGATTTATCGGGCCAAAAGCCTTAACAAGGAAGTAATCAAAGGGTGACGACAGAATGAAAAAAATTAGTCAATCTTTCCTAAAAGTGCTTTTTTATTGAGCTGTACAGGATCAATGAAACACGATTAAGATTGAAAAAATGTTTGTAAGGAGAGTTGGGCTCGAAAAGACGCCTGCGGACAAGAAGCGGCCGACCGCTTTGGCAGAAGCAGGAAGTGAAGGTCAAACCTGCTTGAAAAGTAGATTTGAGTAAGTTTCACAGAACGGATTATTGTGCACAACTATAACCTGGGTTATTTGCTTTTAGATTTGAGATTCACGATTTAGCTCGTGCTGCATAAATTTCCTATTTGTGGATCGAGTGAAAAATCATCCCTATTCAATAGGTATAACTAATTACAGGGGCAGTCATTGAACTGCCCTTACTTTTGAAAGCCGAGGCAAAACTACTGCAAGTTACAATAAACGCATCTACTTGCAGATAGAGTTTAGGTGAACTCTGATGTAAGCTGCAGCGCCTCTATATTGTCTGTTATGTTCTAGAGGGGAGGGAGAGAGGATTGGATTAGACGAGTTTTGATAGGGAATTAATATCATCAAACAGAAGGAGTTATTACAATTAACTTGCTTTCTAATATATTTGTCAACGAAAATACTGTGCCGAAGAAACAAAAATTTCCTTATTTAGTGGGTTCCCGATGGACTTCACACCAAAAAACTTGGGGGTGGCGACACTTCCAAGTAGTTAACCGAAAAAATGAGGGTAAATGGGTATTTGCGGAAATGGTGGCGGCTTGCGATCCAAATGTCCGTTTTTGGCTGAACGCCGCACAGCTCAAAGACAGATCGCTCTGGCAAGCTGGATGGCAGTCTACGCAAGAACTAGAGGAATTAGAAGCAGCGGAATAAAAGACAGCGCCTAGGGCTGGAGTGATGTAGAGATTGGTAATGGGTAATAGCAACAGGGTAAAATAATGAAAAAAAAATTTGTGTTATTGGCCTGTTTGCTTATTACTGCTGCATTGGGCGGTAGATTTGGCGAAGTCTCGATCGCAAGTCCAGCGAGCGATCGCAGCCATATTCTGTCTGCAGATATTGGAGATCCCGCAGCGGAGTTGTCCAGCCTAGTCCTGACTTTACAAGACCTCCCCCCAGGTTTTACAGAGATGTCATCTGACTATGTGGCAAGTTTAAGAAATCAACTCAGCTAGGGTCGTCAATTTAAGCCAGCCAGCATTTTTGCGTACCAAAAAATCGATAATAGCAAGCTGTTTGAACTCCAATTGCTGATAGGATTTACAGTGCAACTGTCAGAGCCAACCCTACAAGCTATGTTCGATCGAGCAAGCGGTGAAGGGCTTTTTGCAAAAGCATTCTCTCAAGGAATTGCAGTTCAATCCTCCCGCCGCTTTAACTTTGCAAGACAAGATTGGCGAGGTATCGGCTGGGTGGAGAAGTCAAGGAAAAGTAGAAAATATACCCATGAATTGCGATCTGGCGCTGTTTCGACGGGGGCAAATAGGGGTTGTTATGGCAACTATATATCTCGACGGCGCTAAACCGACTATTACGATTAGCGAAGCAGGGGGCAAATTCGACAGCCGGATGATGGAATTGAGATCTGATTTAACTCAACCGCAATAAGTGGGTGCTGCAAGCTGTAAAAAAATCATTTTTCTACCTGCAGATGACACTCAGATTAGTTACACTACAAAAACTCGTGCAGAAATAGCCGATAAACTAGGTTTTTCTGGTATCAGTACCGATGGAGATGACCAGAGATTTTAGTAGAGCTAACCCCGCTTCTGCGTCAAGGAATGATATCATGTCTGTTGAATTGTCCGTTATAAAATTTTGTCGCCCGGTTGGGGCTGGTTTATATTGTGGATGTGAATTACAGATTGTTGGTGAAACCTCCCCAAGAAGTATTGTGGTTAATTTACCGGACATGATATGAGTGATAAGAAAGAGCTTTGTTTCCTCTAAATTATACCGAAATACCTATGTCTGTCTCTGTTTCCCTGCAAAACGCCTGTAAGATTTACAACAAAATCCCCGTTGTCAATGACCTTTCGTTCACGATTGAAGCCGGAGAAATGTTCGGGCTTCTAGGCCCCAACGGTGCCGGAAAATCGACCACAATTCGGATGCTGACTACCCTGACTAAGCCCAGCAGCGGTCAAATCCAGGTAGCTAGATATGACGTGATGCGGCAAAGCTTGCAAGTGAAACAGTGCATAGGCGTCGTGCTCCAACAAATCAGCGTTGATAGTGAGCTTTCAGTATGGGAAAATATGGAGTTTCACGGGCGGATGCACCACATCCCAAACCCCAAACGGCAACAGTTAATTAAACAGTGGTTGGGATATGTAGAATTAGCTGAAAGGCGAGACGACTTAGTAAAAACTTTGTCGGGAGGAATGAAGCGGAGGTTGCAAATTGCCAGAGCACTTTTGCACGAGCCGCAAATCTTATTTTTGGACGAACCGACTGTAGGGTTAGACCCGCAAACGCGGCGCCGATTGTGGGAAATAA
Organism: Microcoleus sp. MOSTC5; assembly: GCF_036701825.1. Classification (NCBI taxonomy): domain Bacteria; kingdom Bacillati; phylum Cyanobacteriota; class Cyanophyceae; order Oscillatoriales; family Microcoleaceae; genus Microcoleus; species Microcoleus sp. MOSTC5. The sequence continues at coordinate 3,551 of NZ_JAUBRK010000076.1, forward strand.
TTTTAGATTTGAACAAGCAGGGAATGACAATGCTGTTAACAACGCATTATATGGATGAGGTGGAGTATTTGTGCGATCGCATCGGCATTATGGACGGCGGCAAGTTAATTCAACTGGGAACGTTGGCCCAACTGCGGCAGCAACACGGTCAAGGGTTAGTGATGAAACAAATAGGCGATCGCTGGGAATACACGTTTTTCCCTACTCTGGAAGAAGCTAATTTATATCTGGATGCCAAAGATGATAAGACGGGGATGATGGTTCGTCCTTCTAATTTAGAGGATATTTTTGTAGAACTGACAGGCCGACAGTTAGATTGATTAACGGCTAATTGCTAATAGCAGTCCTGCGATTTTAGATTTTAGATTTTAGATTTTAGATTTCCCAAGTGGCGATTAAAACAGCAATTTTTATAATCAAAAATCCCAGGAGTAAAATCAAAAACTGAAAAGAGAAAGAGTTTTGTTGTTTTGATAAACAACCGACACTATCAATCTATTGTGTAATGAGAAGGTTTTTTTACAAATTCCCTTGATGCACAATCCCGAAGTCACGGATAGACGGATAGTTGGTTTTTTGCTGATTCCTTGTTCTTTCTTCACGCTTGACTTATTCCCTCAACATCCATCCGTTAAATTCCGTACACTGGTCGTTTCCGAACTTTAACGTCCCAATTCCTAATTACTAATTCCCAAATGACTCGCTTAGCCACAACAATAGAAGCCATACTTTACCTAAAAGGTCAGCCGGTTTCAATAGCAGAGATTACCGAGATTGCCAAGTGCGATCGAGCCGAGGCCGAAGACGCCATCATCGAACTCATGTCTGACTCATCCCGCCGCGAGAGTGCATTAGAAGTCGTCGAAACCCCCACGGGATACAGCCTGCAACTCAGAGAAGAGTTTGCCAGTTTAATGCAAACTTTAATACCTCCAGAATTAGGTGTTGGAGCTTTGCGGACGCTGGCGGCGATCGCCCTCAAAGGCGGCATCGCTCAGCCAGACTTAGTTAACTTGCGAGGTTCCGGAGCTTACCAACAAGTGCAGGAACTTGTAGAAATGGGTTTCGTCCGCAAACGGCGCCCGACTGAGGGGCGATCGTATTGGTTGCAAGTTACCGATAAATTTCATCGGTACTTTCAAGTAGACCAACTGCCAAAACAATTGCAAATTGACTTTCAGGCAAATTTGTACCCAAGCAAAGACGAGTAGTTTAAAGTAGAATGTAACAAGCCAGAAATTAAGAATCGCCAAATGGTTTTTCACCCTGACTTTGACAGTTCCAATGCCCAACAAACCGCAGTCAATCCACTGCTCAAGTACCTCCAACACCAATCCCCGGAGGTTCTAGCCCGCATCGCCAAGTCCGCCAGCCCAGAAATCAGAGAAATTATCTCTCATAACGTTCAAGGACTTGTCGGCGTCTTGCCTTCAGAAAATTTTAACGTCGAAATTACCACTGACCGCGAAAACTTAGCAGGTTTGCTAGCTTCAGCGATGATGACAGGATATTTTCTGAGACAAATGGAGCAGAGGATGCACCTAGAAGAAAATTTAGCAAGCACCAGCTCGATTCAACCAAACTCTCCCAAAGACAAGTAAAAAGAGCGACGGGTTGGGGAAGCCAGAAAGATGAAAGTTGTTCAAAAAAATCAATAATCCTGGATGCACAGGGAATTAAAAAACCGGGTTTTTAACCGGATATCCCTCGCGCTACACCGAGGATTTTGGTGAAAAAACCCGGTTGCTGCGTCTAGGACTATAAAGCATCAAATTCATCTTCCATCCTCCACCCTTGCAAGTAATACCAATTTCAAAAAAGAATGCAACTGTAGATAAGCTCCAAATCCTTATCCAGTAAGTCATTCTTAATTCTTTAATCGAAAATCGAAAATGGTATTACCCACCGGCGAGGCTACCCGATAGGGGAAAAGCACCCGGACGTACTTTAATTTTCTGAACTTCACCCAAACGGTTAATTTCTACTTCTAGTTCTTTGCCCACAAGAGTGCTTTCCACCCGTTCTTGCACGTCCCCGGGAGTGTTCACCGCAATTCCGTCAACTTTTTGAATGACATCTCCGGCGCGCAAGTCCGCTTTTTGAGCGGGGGAATTTTCCACGACTCGCGTCACGGCTACGCCTCGATCGAGGGTAATTTTATTATTATCGAGCTGTTTGTTAAGTTCTGCCTTGGTGGCTGCAGTCAAGCTGACCATTTGAATGCCGAGATAGGGATGTTCGGCTTTACCTTTGGCGAATAACTGATCGGAAACTCGTTTGGCGGTTTCGATCGGAATTGCAAATCCCAAGCCCTGAGCGTCCGCGCGGATAGCGGTATTGATGCCAATTACTTCGCCTTGGTCGTTGAGCAGCGGGCCGCCAGAATTGCCGGGGTTGATGGCGGCGTCGGTTTGGATGAAGCGGACTCGCTTGTCGGGGATGCCGACTTGAGAACTCGATCGACCCGTAGCGCTGATAATGCCCACAGTCACGGTATTGTCCAGACCTAAAGGATTGCCGATCGCGATCGCCCACTGTCCCGGTACAATATTGTCCGATCGGCCCAAAGCCACCTGCGGCAGTTCCTTAGCATTAATCTTAACCACAGCGACATCCGTCAGGGGATCTACCCCCTGCACTTTACCTTCAAACTCGCGGCCGTCTTTGAGCGTCACCTTGACAGTATCCGTCCCGGAGACAACGTGAGCATTAGTAACGATGCGGCCGTCAGGAGTGAGAATAAACCCCGAACCCGTACCTCTCTTGACTCGTTCTTCCGGCTGCGGCAAATTCTCCCCAAAAAACCGACGAAACAAAGGATTTTTGAATGCTTCGGGGACTTGATTCGCCACCTTGCTCGATGCGTCAATCCGCACTACAGCAGGGCCTACTTTTTCGGCTGCTTCAGCAATAAAATTGGGATTGCTGCGATCGACCGGCCGATTTTCCTGAACTGGAGGAGACGCATAGGGGGGGATTTGCTGGCGCACTACTGGCAAAACCAATCCGGTTTCCAGATTGTTTGAGCCTTGCAGATAGCGATTCCCCAACCATCCCACGCCTCCTCCGATCGACAGCAAAGTCAAATAAAGGGTCGTTTGCTTAAAAGATAAACTCATTTAATAACTCCCGCTAAATACTTCATCCCCGCAGACACGTTCCGAATCAAGCATTTTTGTCTTGGCGACGGGAAGGAAGCGGGGCGGGGCGTACCGCTTCCTCAAGAACATAGCTGTTAACAGGCAGGCGCTGATGGGCATCACAGGCAATTTTGCCGGATTTGCCAAGAGCGACTCAAACTAATAATTCTCATCCTAACTTGGCTTAGCCTGGGATTTACAGTCTGGGGGGCGGCTAGAGCTTTCAAATTTGCAGTTTCACTCGACTCAAAAATTGTCAATTGTCCGAAATAAATACTTTTTTTTCTGGATTATGAGGTTTAAACGCTTATTTCTGCTGATTTCTGCAATACTTTGGTCGATCGCACCCGTTGGGAAAACGGCGGCAAATACCGAGATCCCACCTGCAAATCTTCCTTCAGGTACACCTGTAGAAAACCCCGACCCCGCCCGCGATTGCCCGAGTCCGGCTATGTCTCGGTTGCGCCGCCACACAGCGGCCCAGGGCGAAACAATAGAAAGCATCGCGCGACAGTACAATGTGATTCCTGCGGCGCTGATCGGGATAAATCCGATGTTGCGGGGAGGTCGAGTGTCTGCCGGAAGTGCGATCGTCATTCCTCCGTACAGTGGCATCGAGGTAGAAGTACCTGCGGGCTGGAATTGGCAAAAACTGGCAGAAGCTTACAAAGTGCGCGCAGATTTGTTATTTGAGGCGAATGGGTGCAGGCCTTTGGGGCAAACCGTGTTTGTGCCTGCGGTGAATAGGTCGATCGAGCCTTCTGCAAATCCCGATCCAACGCCATCGGTGCAAGGATTTCCGCTACCCGCTGCTGCGGTTGAAGCTTTGCGTTACGGGCGGCAATTGCATCCGGTGCGACGCGAATTTTTTTTCCACAGCGGCGTAGATTTTTTGGCGTCGGAGGGTACGCAGGTTTTGGCTGCGGGTGAGGGGACTGTCGCCTTTGCCGGGCCGCAGGGAGATTACGGGAATTTGGTGGTGGTAAACCATCAAGCGGGGAAGCAAACGCGCTACGCTCATTTGAAAGATATTGCGGTAAAAGTCGGTCAAAAAGTGCAGTCTGGAGAAGTTTTGGGAACTGTCGGGATGACGGGAAAACGGGACATTCCGCCATCTCATTTGCATTTTGAAGTTCGCTACAATTCGGGTTTGGGTTGGGTTGCTGAAGACCCGCTGCTTTATTTGCAAGCGACTGTTAAAAAATAGGATTTGCGGTTGAATTACTTCTTCAACCGCAAATCCTATTTTTTTGTATGGCATAATTTAGCAAAAGCCCGTGACGAGATTTGAACTCGTGACTTCCTCCTTACCAAGGAGGTACTCTACCACTGAGTTACACGGGCATAAAAAATTAATAATGTTAAATAAAAGTTTTCAACTTTTTATTTTTAACTTTTTATTTTTATTGAAAATGTGGTGGGCCGGGCTGGATTTGAACCAGCGTAGGCGTAGCCAGCGGATTTACAGTCCGCCCCCATTAACCGCTCGGGCACCGACCCATTTGTACCCACAGTTATACATCCTAGCAGCTTCTTCTTTTTTTGCAACATTATATTTAAAACTCTAATCATTAAGTTGAGAACACATAAGTCAGTTAGTGGCCGGTCGGAAAATTGAATACTGTTTAAAGTGGGGATTGCTAAATCTAGGCTTGGGGCCCGCCCGGAGCACCCGAAGTCTAGATTTAACCCAAATCCCTAATTCACTAATTCCCCGGTTTCTTGCAGGGAGTGCAGGCGGCGGTAAATGCCTCGTTGATTCAAGAGTTCGTCGTGACTGCCAACTTCGACGATTCTACCGCCGTCGAGTACGACGATCGCATCGGCTTCGCGAATTGTACTCAGTCTGTGGGCAATAATTATGGTGGTGCGCGTACCGAGAATATTCTGCATGGCTACTTGGATCGATCGCTCCGACTCATAATCCAAACTAGAAGTAGCCTCATCAAAAATTAACACATCCGGCTCCACCAACAGCGCCCTCGCAATCCCCAACCGCTGCCGCTGACCGCCGGACAAGCGCATTCCTCGCTCCCCGACCACGGTATAGTAACCTTGGGGCAACATCCGCACAAAATCGTCTACTTTGGCGATGCGACAAGCATCCTCAACTTGCTCGAAAGTTGCGTTTCTGTTTCCGTAAGTCAAATTTTCCAGCAAAGTACCGTTAAAAACGTCTACTTCTTGGTGGACAATCGCTAAACGCTGGCGGTAGCGAGTCACGTCTAAGCTGCGAATGTCTTCTCCGTCGATCAAAATGCGACCGGAGTTGGGTTCAAAGTAGCGAAACAGGAGTTTAACTAAAGTCGATTTCCCCGAACCCGATCGCCCGACTAATGCTATGGTTTGACGGGGATGAATCAATAAATTCACATCCTGCAAAACGGGTTTTTGACTGTCGTACCCAAATGTTAAACCGCTGAGTTCAACTTTGCCGGTAAATTTATAAGGTGGCTGTGCCGATCGAGCATTTTCTGCTAAATTAACCGCATCAACACCGTCTGGCGTTTGCATAAACTCGTGGAACCGGATCATTGAAGAATAACGGCGCGCCAATAATTCGGCGATAATGCTAATTGGACGCAGTTGGGAATATGCCATGCTTGCCAACGTGTAGACGGTAACAAAATATCCGAGGGAAATTTTGCCTGCAACCGTGGCTGCTAGGCTAAAACCGAGAACTGAAAACAAACACAACTCGACGATTGTCTGCTGGTATGTCCCCATGGTGATGTATCCTTTGTGAATGCGCTGGATCACGACTTTTAATTCGCGATCGAGTCTGGTTGTTTGCCTTTTGAGTTCATCGGTTTCTGTCGCAAAAGCTTTAACTGTTTTGATGTTGGTGATAATTTCCGAGTTGCGGCTTTCGGTATCTTCGATGTATTCATCGAGAATTTCTTCCCGCGCAGTCAACAGTTGCAGACTTTTGAGGGTGAAACTGAGGATAAATAGGAATGAAACCAAAATTAATAAGCCAATCCGCCACTCAATTAAGCAGATAACGGCAAAAATGCCGATGAAGCGGATTACTTCGGGGATGAATTCGCCGGCAATTTCTGGGTAAGTCCAAGTATGATTGGCGATGCCTTTGGCGATACGGCTAGCAATCCGTCCGGCGTTGTTTTCGTCGTAAAATTCTAGGGGTAAGGTGAGGATTTTGCCGATCGCATCTCTCATTCGATCGCGCCTTGCCCTCAACGGTATCACCCAATGAAACCAATTTCCCAGCCAAGGCTGTACCGGTGCTTTGCCGACTGTTACCAGAAAAATTATGCCCAGCAAGACGGATAGCGATAATATTTTGTTGGGTGACTGCTGGGTAACAGAGGCGATCGCTGTTATCAGTTTTTGGGTTACTGTATCTGTAGGTTGACCCGACAATACGTTTAATATTTGACCGAGCGCGTAAGGAACAAGCAAATCGGCTAGTGCCAAAACGCTGGATGCGCCTATGCTGTAAACCGATATTTTCCAGTAGCGACTGTAGTATTTGAAGATGTCCTGAAAGCTTGCCATAAATTTTTGTTGAGATACAACCCTTGCAAACACTTGAGTCTAAAACTGCGATCTCTGCGTATTTGTTTACAACTGTACTACAAAAGTAGTAGATCGGGGAGTCATTTGGATCATGCTAGCGACTCGCCCGATCGGGTGATTTATGGCAATAGTTCGATCGTCAGCGATCGCTCCGCAGTCTTTACCAATAAACTCAAGACTAAGGGCAAAAAAATGCAGAAGACAGAATTTTTCTTAAATTCTGCCTTCTGAGCAATGCCTTATAAGTTTTACGTTTGAGTAGTCTTTTAGCTGAAGGTGTAGGCTGATTGCAGCGCCCACCAGATCAAGAAGCCGATTCCGCCGGCAATGACGATCGCCGAAATGGCGATCGCTATAGGACTGTCAGCTCCCTTGAACTTCATGATTCCGCGATTTAAATCTGACATGGCAGTGTTCTCCCACAATTCCAGCTTGATTGTAGCTTTGCCCTCGGCGGATGGCGGTCACTCTTCACGGCAATTACTGATTTGGTTCATAATCTGGCTGCTGCAATGTCAGATGGGCAGTAGCTTTGGGGGGTTGTTACTGGGTTTGATAAAAAAAATTACTAAAAAGACTTGACAGATTTTCAGAATTAAGAGAGTATTGTTAATACCGCAGGAAATGCGGGTGTAGCTCAGTGGTAGAGCGTCACCTTGCCAAGGTGAATGTCGCGCGTTCGAATCGCGTCACCCGCTTTAAAAAATAAAAAATAAAAAACCGGAAAGTATAGCAGGAAAGTCTTAGGTATACTCCTAAGGATGGTTGAAAATACCTAAGTTAGTGGTAAATTAGAGTAGAAAACTTGCAAGTCACAATTGCCACTCGGGCGAAATCTGAGAACAGGTAGTTGAAAATCTGGTTAGGGCAGAATTGACAAGTTTGATTAAGTGGATAGGTTAACGATTATTTTTGCAAAAACGCTTTTTTTATTCGATCGCTCGTGCCATCTCAAAAAGCTCCCAAGATTGACTTAAACGATGAGTACCCCTGCCCTTGTCGGCGGCGGGGTCGTCTCGTGCCCATAACGTTGACAGAAGCCTTTGGCTGCAACCGCTGTCAGCAAATATTTGTATTAGAGGAAAGCGGACACGTCATCGAGCAACTATCAACAAACTATCCTTACAAGCAGGCTTGGCGGTGGACGGGTCACCAATGGAACAGAGCGCATCCGGGTTTGAAGGCGCATTACTTGCCACTGGCTTTGGGTATGATATTGGTGCCGCTAGTGATTTGGTTGCCCTTGGCGCTGCACTCCCCAGGCCCGAATATTATTCTGTGGGCAATGGTCGCCGTGCTGCTAGCAATGCTGCCGGCGGTGATGGTATGGCTTGCTTACAGGCGTTAGCTAGATGATAATAGAGGATTTTACCCATTCATCAGATGGAGCAAATGTCGCCCGCCGGGCTTATCAAGCTTCTTTGGAGTTGGCTGCGGCAAAGAGTACGGCTCGCGCGGCCGCTTTGCAGGCGATGGCGCGATCGCTCAAAGGTCGGCAAAATGAAATTTTAGAAGCAAATACTCTGGATTTAGAAGCGAGTCGGGACATGGCGATTCCCGACTTGATTGTGGATTGGCTGAAGCTGACGCCAGAACGGATCAAGACAACTGTGCAAATTCTGGAACGGTTGGGCCAAATGCCAGATCCGATCGGCAGGGTGATCAATGCTTCTTATCAGGTCGATCGGTGTCAGGTTTACTGTCAGTCGCTGCCGCTGGGGGCGATCGCTCTAATTTACGAGGCGTTTCCCGAGTTGGGGGCGATCGCAGCCGGTTTGTGTCTCAAAAGCGCTAACAGTTTGATTCTTAAAGGCGGTAGCGAAAGCTGGCAAACTAATGCTGTAATTGGAGAAGCTTTGATGTCGGCGATCGATGAAGTCGGTTTGCCGTCAGGATGTTTGCAGGTACTGCCGCCGGATCGGGGGGCTTCGATCCGAGAATTGGTCACTCAAGACCAATATCTCAATTTAATTATTCCCTACGGCAGGCCGAGTTTGGTGCAGCAGGTTGTCAGGTTGTGCACGGCACCCGTTTTGAGGTCGGCAATGGGAAATTGTTACCTTTATTGGTCGCCGACTGGCAGTTTGGAGATGGCAAGGTGGATGATTTTGGACAGCCATCAAAGCGTGCCCGATCCTGTTAACGCGATCGAGAAAGTGCTGATCGATCGCAACCAAAAGCCTTCTTCCTTAGTCAGGCTGTGGAACACTTTAAAAGAAAAAGGCTTTCAAATTAGCGCCGATGCGGATCTCGTCGCAGATTTCCCCGACTTAAAGCTGGCGGAACCGTACGAGTGGACTCAACCTTATTTAAACAAAACCATAGCGTTTAAAGTTGTCGATAGTTTAGAGATTGCGATCGGCTGGATCAACCGCTACAGCAGCGGCCACGCTGACGGCATCGCCACTGAATCTTACTTAGAAAGTCGCCAATTTGCTCTGGATGTTAACAGTGCCTCAACTTTTATTAATGCCTCACCTCGGTTTTGGCGTTATCAAAATCGGGGAGATGCGATATTTTTGGGAATGTCCAACCAAAAAGGTTATCGTCGGGGATTGATCGGGTTAGATACGCTGACGACAATTAAAGAAATTGTTCAAGGTAACGGACTTTTTTAATCTTATAGGTTATTTAGGATGGGTTATTGGAATATTAAACCTAACTGAAAAGTGGGAGAGTATTATCGATAGGTAAGCCTTTAATAGTTGTTCCAACATTATCTTTATACGATACAATAATATCTTGGTACAACAATCAGGTAGCCTCGATCTAAAGCAATTTGATCGCAAGCTCCCAGATAGCCGCCGTGGAGACAGATAAAATCTCCGCATCCTCACACTCACAATAAGCCGCCGGATTTATTTGTGGGTTCACTCTAAAATCGGGTACTGGCTCTAATTAAATTTAGAAACTTATTAAGTCCCCTGAAAATCATCTTAGCGAGCACATGAAATCAGAAAAATCACTCAATACTCTAGACAAGACGGCAACGCTGACTTTAGGCGAAGAAACGCTAATTCCCCACTCAGTATACGCTAAGAAATTGCGCCCACTTCTGCCATCAGAAGCCTTTAAACCAGATTCTAGTAAGTTGGTTATACTGTTCATTAATATGGGTATTTTGCTACTGGGTTGGGGAATTGCCGCTCGTCTAGATCATTGGCCTGTATATCTTTTAGGGCTTTATTTACCTTTAGCTTTGATTATGGGTAATAGTGTAATAGCTTTATCATTTATCTCCCATGATTTCATGCACGGTAGTGTGCAGAAAAAGTCTCGCCTGACTGATATCATTAGTTTTCTAGGGTTCGCAATGTTGTTTATGCCCCCGACTCAGTGGAAATCTCTTCATAACATTGTACATCACAGTCAAACAAATTCTTTAGGAGATCCCGATCGCAATTACCTTTACCAACAGCCCAATACTTGGGGAAAATGGATTCAAAATTTCTTTGTACCATCTCTTGACTTCAATCCATTTTGGTTCTTCATAGTAGGGATGGGAGGCTCGTGGTTATTTCATAATTTTTCCAACCTCTCTTCGATCCTGTTGTTTAACAATAAGTCAGTTGATTATGTGCCGGCTGCTTTTACAGTAAGTGAGCGGGATAGGTGGACAATTGCCCTGGAGTTTGTCGGAATTTTATGCTTACATTTTAGCATTTTATTTTATTTAGGCTTTCATCCGCTAAAACTCGCTTTTGGCTATTTTCTCCCCCTAGCCATTGGTCATTCAGGAATCATGTTTTATATCTACACGAATCATCTGATTTGCCGGATGACAAGTGTTAATGACCCGCTGATCAATAGTCTTTCAATACGGGTTCCTAAAATCTTCGATCTGTTGCATTTCAATTTTTCCTATCACACGGAGCATCATATTTTCCCTAGTCTTAACTCAGACTATTACCCTTTGGTTCAAGAGTTGATACAAATTCACTATCCTGGGCGGATGAATTTACTTGATGCTGGTGAAGCTTGGAAATTATTAATTGAAACTCCTCGGCATTACAAAGATGAAGTTACCTTAACTGATTATTTAGGGAAAACTTCGGTAAATTGCCCTCTTGATAATTCTGCTGTAACGCCTTTGCCATAGCTAAATACACCCGTTACTCTCACAAGTTCCCCCCAGACTACAACTAGAAACCGACGCTAACGACCAATACAGAGTAAGGTGCGCAGTGCGCACCTTACATTGAGATATTGTGCTGAATTTTTAATTCTACATACTGATGCTATTTAGCACTAACGAAGGCTTGAGAGAAAAGTAAGGGATTACTCGTTTTTGATTGTTGGCATCAATCTTCTGTTCAGCCATATTCAAATTTTGCTGGAACTGGCTGGCTAAAAGTTCGATCGGCGTTCCCGCAAAAACTTCGTCGAAACTCATCCGGTAGAGTTCTCGGAAAGATTTATCGTAATAACCCAAACGGTCATATCGATAAGCTGACAAAATAAACATAATTTGCAGTTGGTCAGCCGCTCGTTTGTACGGAGGAAGCAACCGTAAAATATCGTTTTCCGTAATCACTTCTAGATTACCCGCAGCGGTAATTCTAGGAATGTCTCGGTAGGCTGCCAAGGGCATATTGGCGGCAAAACTCATGTATTCATACTGGGAAAAATTGACTGCTGAATGCTGGGGGCCACAGGTAAAAATTATAGTTGTGACAATTTCAATTAATTGGTCAACTGTGTTGATGTGGTCTGGCATTCCTTTGACTTTACCGCCACTATTTGAGGCTAATTCTTGGGCCCAGGTTTGCAGTTCCACATCTTGTGCGATCGCTTCATTCGTCGGGTAAAAGAATTTGAGATAGCCCGATACAAAGGTTTCGATCGCATTCCACAGCAGCAATCCATCATCTCGGTAAGGATAGTGAGGCAGTTGATTGGGGTCATCCATTCCCCGATTTTTCAGTTCAGCGGGTAAGGCAAATTCATCAAGACTCCACGTACTGTAAGCCTCTCTACTTATTTCTATTGTCTCTGCCAAGGTGCCAGCTAGCAATTCATCGACGGGCCCGCCGGGAGCGATCAAATAAGAACGCGCCAGATCGTTGTTGGTCAACATAAAGCGAAAGTGCGGTTTCAGCAACAGGCTCAGCGGGTGATTTTGGGCTAACTGTCGCGCGGTGACGATCGCGATTGGTTCCATCACCAAATGAGTTCGAGCTAAATGCGAGCTCATTTCATGGTGATTGGCATCTGCTACTTGCACGCAGAGTTTCGCAAACAGCCAATCGACAGGAGGATCGAATGGGGTATAGACATGGCTATCTGGCGTCGGATCAAGTTGAATCGCAATAGGTGTCATTTCACCGCGATCGCGGACTCCCGTCCACCGCCAAGCGAAAAAAGCCCGCGGTTTCGGCAAGTATTTTCTGCCTTTTTCATAGGTTCCGCCTCCTATTTTCGCAGGCGCGCGATAGTGTTGGTCAGTACCCGTGTAATCGGCAATGTAAATGTTTTTTTGCTGCAACTCTTGGCCCAGATCGAATAATGGGTGCAAACTGGAAAGACCCGCCAGTGTTTGTGTACGAGGATCGCTCGCATCTAAGAGGCGAAGCACCATCGGATTTGCTCCAGACAGGCGCTGTTCTGCAAAAGAGCGATCGGTTTGGTAGATTTTGGCAACAGCAGGTAGCTGCAGCAGAGTAAAGAAATCTTCATAGTCTTGGAGCTCGTCGAGAGGATCGAGAAAAGTTCTCGCGTCGGCTGCCAGCATATTTGCTGGAAGTTCCGATGTTGCTAATATCCGTTCTGCAATATACTTGCTCGAAAAATTCTCGACTGGTGGCACATCTTTCAATAATGCCAAAGGTGATAAACTGTCATAGTCAAACTGATAAGCTTTTTGCTGGCGATTCAAGGAATCGCGGCGCTGTTCTTGGTTCGGATCGTCTTGAGGAAGAGAAGGTTTCATATTGTCTACCATTGTATAAATCAACCCTTTTTTTGTAGTAAAATATCGGATATCATCACTACCGATCGGGGATGGAATTTAAAAAGTATTGCGCAAGATCGCGCTTGATATATTCATTCTTCGCCGATCGATAATCTGATTCCGGACTTTTTTAAACTTAAACAAATTTCTCAACAGAAGGCAACACTTATCGATCGCCTTAACTCAACCTAGAAAAATTTCATTTTCCTGATAAGTAGCTCGCACTTGAGAACCCCGACTTCTCAAAGAAGTCGGGGTTCAGGGTGTTAGGTTGTTTGAGCTTGGTCTACTGATTAGCGGTTAGGCACGAACCATTAAATATTGGCCATTGCCGTTGTATTCGCCGTCGCAACTCGCGAAATTAGACACAAACCAAATCAAGTAAAACCGCCAGATGCGACGAAATTTGGCATAGTCTATGCCGTAGTCTAAATCTTTGACTATTGCCTGAGAATCATCAAAGTTTTTCAGCCAATTAGTTAAGGTTGTAGAGTAATTGTATCCGTTGAGATACCAGTTTTTTATGGTTTTGAGGTCTTTGTTGTGGCTGGGAACTGCATCGTATTTCCAGTAACGACCGTGGGGGAAAATGTATTTGTGGGTGAACACGCTGGATATATTGTTGGGAATGCGAACTGTGATGATGTGAATAAAAACTTTGCCATTATCGTTCAGGAAAGATGCCAGCTTTTGGAAAGCTTTCGTTAAATTGCCTACATGACAAAAAACTCCGATGGAGAGAATTTTGTCAAATTTTGTCTCAAATTGGGCCTCGTTCAAATCTCCTTCATATAGGGTAAATCGACCGGAACTCAGGTAGCTTTCTGGGTCTTGCATCTTCTGACGCATATACTCGCATTGCTGGTGGCTCAAGTTAATCCCGGTAAAGGTGACATTGGGGAATTTGGAAAGAATGTAATTGGGAACGCAACCCCAACCGCAGCCAAAGTCTAAAATATTGTCGCCATCCTGAATCTCTAGCTTTTCAATCACATCATCAATCATCTGCATTTGCGATTGTTCAAGGTTGGCGGCTCCTTTTTCCCACAATCCCATGCTGTATTTAGGATAAATGAGTTTGCTGTCGCCTAACATCGGATTCAGCATGGCTTGAGGCAAGTCGTACTGAATTTTCATTAAATCCCGGGGCCCTTCGGCGGTACGATCTGTTTCTGTCAGTACCCATTCGTAGGCCGTAAGCAGAGAGGGAAAGTACCGAAATAATACGGGCATACAGGTATCAAAAAGCGATCGCAATACAGAATCCGGTACTTCTAAGCCGTTGATATAAGACTCTGCTACTGCCATGTGGGCCGCGTTAACTGCACTGACTGCGAGGCGGGTTGCTCCGTAGGCGATCGGACTTTTGGTATGGATATTTCCCACGATGGGAATGTGCTTTTCGAGGTTTTGTAGGGCTGTTGATGAACTCATGGTTATACAGGTTTTAAAGATGCTGCTATTCTATCTCACGAAAATTGGCTGGTTGTTAGAGAGGCAAAAAGCTGAAACTATTGCCAAGTAAGGTTTGCACAGCACAATTCCGAAAAATTCTTAAAATATATGGCGGTTGAAGGGAATTTGATAACGGATTTATAGGGTTTTGGGCGAGCTTAATTTTATTAAGAATTATGTCAGCTAATTTTAGATTTTAGATTTTAGATTTTAGATTAACTCCACAGCTTGAATGGGGTATTTTCACGGTGCGATGGCGATTTTAGTGCTCAGTTATACCATTTTAGATTTGAGAATTGGCAATGAATGATCAGCTAAGAGTTGGACTATTGCCTAGAGTTGCATTCTTTTTTTAAACTGGTGTCAGTTGGTCGCTCGATCTGACGCAACCAGAAGCAAATGCCGATCGCGATTTATAGTTAAGGAATCAGGGGATACATAAAAAATGCCGAGAAACCGGGTTTGCATACAGGTTCGCTGCAATAACAGATGTCCGCGAGATTCCTCGCTAATTAGCTAGACGCGCCACATATGCCACAGATTCACTATCTACCGGACGATCGCACGATCGAGGTAGACGACGACGATATAATTCTCGAAGCTTCCCTGCGTGCGGGCATTCCGCACACCCACATCTGCGGCGGTAGCGGCCGGTGTTCGACTTGCCGGGTATTGATTGTCGAAGGTTTGGAATTTTGCTCTCCGCGCACTTCGCCGGAAGAGGAACTCGCCAAAAAATTGCGTTTAGAACCGGAAATTAGGCTGGCTTGTCAGACGCACATTGCTGGCGGCAAGGTGATTTTGCGCCGATTGGCGATCGATTCTGAAGACTTGGAATCATTTACCGACCAAATGGCGGGAAAGTCAATTTCTCCTCCTGTGGGGCAAGAGAAAAAAATTGCGATTTTGTTTGCGGATATTCGAGGATTTACCCCGTTTGCAGAATCGCTGCTGCCTTACGACGTAATCTATGTTTTAAATCGCTATTTCCAAAAAATGGGTTTTGCGATCAATCGGAATGGCGGGATGATTAATAATTATATGGGTGACGGTTTAATGGCGCTGTTTGGGTTGGAAAATCCCGACAAGGCTGCGGAACAAGCAGTGAGGGCTGGGGTGGAAATGCTAGAGGAACTAGAGAAACTCAATCCCTATTTTGAAAATTTGTACCGTCACCGATTGCGGATTGGGATTGGCATTCACTGCGGCTGGGTGGTTGTGGGGAATTTGGGGGCGTCTAAAAATCAGACAGTGACGGCGATCGGAGATGCGGTGAATTTGGCCAGCCGGATCGAAGCTGCTAATAAGCAAGTGGGAACAAGTTTACTGATTTCCGAGGAAACTTATCAGGAAGTTAAGGAATTGGCGATCGTCGATCGGCGCGTATCCGTGCCAATTCCGGGTAAAAGTGGCGAATATCCGCTGTATGAAGTAGTCGGGATGCCGCCGCTGCCTGTGGAAATCGAAGAAGTTTCTGAGGTAATGGAAGGTTCTATTTGGCAAAGTTTTGTCAAGAAATTGTGGGCTTTGGATGCTGCGGTGTACAATTGGATTAAGAAAATTTGGATTCAAATTATAAAACTATAGAGGAACTTTTTTGAGTTTTGTTATTCACTCGATAAGATGAATATTCCTCAGTCAATTGTCCGCATTTTTATAATGCTCCCGAACGGTCAGATAGTCGCACAACTGCGAGATAATATTCCAGGTATTGCAAGCCAAGGAATGCTTTCTACTTTTGGTGGTGGCGTGGACATTGGAGAAAGTCCACAGCAAGCAGCAGTGCGAGAATTGGAGGAAGAAACTAGCCTAAAAAGCGATTGCAACATTGTATTTATCACAACTTTTATTTACCGAAAAAACCACAATCCAAAATTTATCCAAAAAAATCACCTATTTTTGGCCAAAGTTAGCAATTTTGAAAAAATAGAAATCAAAGAAGGTGTGGGTTTTGTAGTTTTGAGAAAAGATGTCGATTTCGAGAAAGTCAATGCAGGGGAGGGTACTCAAATGGCTTGGAAATTGTTGCAAGAATATTTAAAATCAAATAAGCTGTCTATGTAGGGTAAGCAGTGCGTCCCTTACACCATAGATAGACGGTGAAAAAATTACTCTCTTGCGTAAGTTCTATTTATGTCCGACTACTTAGCTTTTCCCCGCGAGGGGGATGAAACTATCATAGAGAACTTCTTTACTATGTTGTCAAATACTAATTCAGATTACGAATCATTACTACAACGAGCGATCGCGATCGCCGCAAAAGCTCATGAGGGGCAGGTTGATAAGGCAGGCAATCCCTATCTCGATCATCCGCTATTTGTGATGGAAAATGTAAATTCTCTAGAGCAGAAAATCGTAGCGGTTCTACACGATGCGGTCGAAGATTCTGAACTTACACTTGAGCAACTTAGAAGCGAAGATTTTCCTGAAGTTATAGTCTCGGCGATCGAGGCGATTACCAAAATAAAAGGAGAAGCTTATGCAACTTATTTAGAACGTGTGATTGCCAACCCGATCGCATTGCCAGTCAAAATCGCTGATGTTACTCATAACCTCGATATTCGTCGCATCGCCAATCCGACAGAGGCAGATTTTCAACGTATGGCCAAATACAAAAAAGTCCTCAGTCAGTTGCGTGCCGCCCTAAAATAATTATTAACCGCAAATGTCCGGGTTCATCCGCGTTCATCTGCGGTTAATAAAAGTCCCAAATCCTAAGCCATCACCATCCCCCCATCCACATTAAAAACCTGCCCGGTTATATAAGCCGCCGCCGCATCTGCCGCCAAAAACTTTACCATCCCCGCAACTTCCTCAACTTCCCCATATCTCCCCAAGGGAATATACTTCAAAATCTCATCAGACTTGACATCCTTAGTCATATCTGTAGTGATAAAACCCGGTGCAACTGCATTCACAGTAATCCCGCGACTCGCCAACTCTTTCGCCACAGTTTTAGTAAACCCAATTACCCCAGCTTTCGCCGCACTGTAATTAGCTTGTCCCGGATTGCCCATTTGCCCAGCAACCGAAGCAATATTAATAATTCGGCCGCTTCGTTGTTTCAGCATGATTTTACTCGCAGCTTTCGCACACAAAAACACCCCAGTTAAATTCAAATCAATTACCGCTTGCCAATCTTCCAACTTCATCCGCAATAGCAAAGTATCGCGAGTAATGCCTGCATTGTTCACCAAAATGTCAATCCTTCCCCATTTTTCCATGACATTACTGGTGAGTAAATCTACTTGCTCAGTTTTCGAGACATCTGCTGCAAGCGCCACAGATTCTCCTCCAGCAGCAACTATTTCTGCTACCACCTCATCAGCAGCAGCACTCGAACTCGCATAGTTGACGGCGACTTTAGCGCCCTCTGCGGCTAATGTTAAAGCAACGGCGCGGCCGATTCCCCGCGACGCACCGGTCACGACAGCAACTTGACCCCGCAATCTCTGAAAAGTCTCTGGTAATAATTCCATAATTTTATCCTCGCAATCTACCAGAGAATTTTGCACTAAAATCGAGCCAGAACCCAAAAAATTATTTTGTCTTATGGCAGTTCAAAAACAGTTCAGCAGTTTTGAGGAGTTACTATCCGGCTCTGAGTTGCCGGTGTTGGTAGATTTTTACGCTACTTGGTGCGGGCCTTGTCAGATGATGGCACCGATTTTAGAGCAAGTGAGCGGTCAGATGAAAGACAAGCTGATGGTTGTCAAAATTGACACCGATAAGTACGAACAGTTGGCGTCGCAGCATCACATTTATGCTTTGCCGACTTTGGTGCTGTTCAAAAATGGCGCTGAGGTCGATCGAATTGAGGGAGTGATGCAAGCGGCGCAGTTGATCGATCGAGTGCAACCTTACTTGTAGCCGGAGCCAATTATCTCACACGTAGGGTGCGTCAGCCCACATCTGATTAATTATGAATAAGATAATCCTAGTTGACGCACCCTACTGATGAAGACTCCCAGCCACGCTATTATCAATCTGGCAATTCTCGGCAAACCGCAACTGCCGCAAGCTAATCTAATTATTGTTATCGGCGGAATTTTGCCGGATATTCCGATATTTTTATTTTACTTTTGGGCAAAATACATTGCTCGCTTGCCCGCAGCTACAATTTGGTCAAAAGCATATTATGAGCCTTTTGTGCAAAATATTGTGGCTCTGTTTCATTCAATTCCCCTTACGGTTATTGGTCTGCTAATTGCTTATTACTTTGGCTGGCAAAGCGTGCAAATTCTGTTTATCAGCACGATCCTGCACTCTCTGGGAGATTTGCCTGTCCACAATGACGACGCTCACCGACACTTTTTTCCGTTCAGCAATTACCGTTTTATCAGTCCGTTTTCTTATTGGGATAGGAAGCACTACGGATCAATTGTTTCTTTGGTTGAAATGTTGTTAGTGCTGCTGTCAACTTACCGCGTTTTTGGTTTTGTTAATTCTTCTGCTGGTAAAGGATTGTTGATTTTGGTGAATGCTTTTTACTGGGCTGGCGCGGTTTATTTTCAGGTGCGAGATTTATTTAAATTCACTTCCCAAAGATGAAACATGAACTCAAAATTACTAATTAGCAATTAGGAATTAGCAATTACCATATTGTTAACTGCGCCGAATATTAAAACAGCACCAATCTTGGCGCTTCCACAGAGTAGCCACAATCCAGCCGTGCTGTTCGAGAGTATCGGCAATTGGCTTAGCTTGTTCGAGCAAAATGCCGCTGAGCACGGCCCAAGTAGTGGGTTTGCTAATTGCAGTGAACTGCGGGATTAAATCGATGATTACTTCTGCTAAAATGTTGCAGATCAAACCGTCGATCGGCTCATCGATCATTTCTTTCAAGCGATCGATACTGCCGAGCTCTGCAACCAACTGGTGAGAATTAACGCGGTTGAGTAGTCTGTTGCTAATGGTCGATCGCACTGCCAAAGGATCGGTATCCAAAGCATAAACTTTTGTAGCGCCCAACAACACCGCGCCGATCGACAAAATACCAGATCCGCAGCCGATATCAGCAACGATGCACTCTTTGTCATCAAAACCGAGACGCATTTCCAGCGATTCCAGACAAAGTTGAGTAGTAGCGTGAGCACCGGTACCGAAGGCCACACCGGGATCTAAACGCAAAATAACGCGATCGGTATCAGTCGGTGGGGGCAGCCAGGCCGGATTAATTAAAAAGCGATCGCCCACTTCTTGAGGCTGCCAGTGCTGCTTCCAAGTGCTGCCCCAGTCTTCCTCTTCAATCAAATCCCACTGCATCGCAGGTAGGGGCAAACCTGCACACAGAGCATCTTGGCGCAGCCACAGAGACAGAGCGGCCAAATCCAGCAATCCTGCCTGTTCTTCGGGCAAATAAGCCGACATCAGGCAGGAATTGCTTTTGATCTCAGTAGCAGTTCCCCGACAGCCAAACCGTTCCAAACGCCAAAAGATGATATCTTCCAGCGCCGGATCGCAAAGAATTCTAATTTCCCACCAGCTATGTGCCATAACGATTTTAGATTTTAGATTTTAGATTTTAGATTGGCCCAGGGGAACTGGAGACTGGGAACTGGGGAGTGAGGAATAAGGATTGGCTAATAGAAAAATTCCCGCTTTCTTGCCAATTACCAACGATCAATTACCCATTACCAATTATCAGTCCTGGCATCCAAAATCTAAACTCCAAAATCCATCAAAGATTTACCGTGTAAGCATCCCGAATTCCCGGAACTTTGAGGATCTCGGCCAGTATCCCTTCTGGTAGAGGGTCATCGAGGCTCAAAACCATCACCGCATCGCCTCGCACGATTTTACGGCCTACCTGCATACTGGCAATATTGACATTAAAACTGCCCAATTGGGAACCAATTTTGCCGATAATCCCCGGCATATCGCGGTGCAGGGTAAACAGCATATGGTGAGTGGGGGAAACGTTGACCGGGAAATCGTCAACGCTGGTAATCCGAATTTCGCTTTCGCCGAGCACTGCACCCGTGACTGTGTGTTCGCCGAGAGTTCCCTTGGCCGAGAGGTGCAGGGAACCGGTATAGTCGCGAATCGAGGCGTCTCTGGTTTCGACGACGCGAATTCCGCGTTCTTTGGCTTCAATGCTGGCGTTGACGTAGTTAACGCGCTCTCGCAGGGCTTGGGAGAGCAGGCCTTTGAGGGCGGCAACGACTACGGGCTGGCTTTGGTTGCTGGCCAATTCGCCTTGCAGTTGAACGTTGAGGTAATCGACTCGGCCTCCGGCTAGCTGGCTGACGAGGTTGCCGAGGGTTTCGGCGAGTTGCAGGTAGGGTTTGAGTTTTTCGATCGAGTCTGGGAAAATGCCGGGTATGTTGACAGCCGATCGGGCGGGCAACCCCAACAGCACGTCACGAATTTGTTCGGCAACGTCGATCGCCACATTCACCTGAGCTTCCGCTGTGGATGCTCCCAAGTGGGGCGTCAGCACGATGTTCTGGCCGACATTCCGCAGCGGGGAATCGGCTTCGAGGGGTTCGTGTTCGTAAACGTCTATAGCTGCGCCGGCGATCTTACCTTCTTTGATGGCTTCTGCTAGGGCTGCTTCGTCGATGATGCCGCCTCTGGCGCAGTTTATGATGCGGGCCGTGGGCTTCATTTTCGAGAGCACTTCAGCGTTAATTAAGTGCAGGGTTTCCGGCGTTTTGGGGATGTGCAGGGTGATGTAGTCGGATTCGCGCATCAGCAGTTCGAGTTCTACCAAGCGGCAGCCCAACTGTTCGGCTCGTTCGGTGGAGATGAAGGGGTCGTAGGCCAGCAGTTTCATGCCCATTGCTTTGGCTGCGGCGGCGAGGTGGGAGCCGATTTTGCCCAAACCGACGATGCCGAGGGTTTTTTTGTAAACTTCTACGCCGATAAAGCGGTTGCGTTCCCATTTACCCGCTTTGACGGATGCGTTGGCTTCCGGGATGTGACGCGACATGGAGAGCATCATGGCGATCGCGTGTTCGGCTGCGGCGATCGTGTTGCCTTCGGGGGAATTGACGACTACAATTCCTTTGCGGGTAGCGGCGGGTACATCGACATTATCTACGCCGACACCGGCTCTGCCGATGATTTTGAGTGAATTCCCGGCTTCTATGATTTCTTTGGTAACTTGGGTGCCAGAACGAATCATCAAAGCGTCGTAATCTGGAATAATTCGTACCAGTTCTTCGGCTGAGAGCCCTGTGTTTACGTCAACTTGCGCGACTTGGGAGAGGATGTCAATTCCGGCTTGGTCGATCGGATCGGATACTAGAACTTTAGGCATAGCAAGCAAGTGAGTGCAATAGTAAAAATAGACCGAGCGTTGGCGAGCTCAAAGTTGAGACTTATGACTTAGAGCAGTATCTAACAGCTCAGCTCAAGCTTGCCTTTGTGCAGTTTGAATTGTATCTGTATTCGGTCAAGGTCGGCCGTTTTTTGCGTGAAATATTTTAGCTTTGCGGGCGATCGGAGTTTACGGCCGTGTTAAAATCCCCCAATTGCTTAGCTAGTATGTCTTTTCGGGATATAATAGACTTTGGCTATTTCAGCCTAACTATCAGGAATTATTGTCAATGAATTATCTTATCGCCGTACTGCCCGATCGAATTCAAGCCGAAGCTGCCTACTGTGCTCTGGAAAAAGAAGGCTTGCCTATGAAGCAAGTGAGCATTTTGGGCCGCGGCTACAAAACTGCTGATGAATTTGGCTTGATCGACCCCAACCAGCAAGCGAAGAAACAAGCTAAACTCATGGCTGTTTGGCTGATTCCCTTTGGCTTTATTGCTGGCGTTACTTTCAGTCTGATGACTGAGTTGAAGACTTTTGCGTGGGCGGGCGAAATTGGCGATCATGCGATCGGTGGCTTACTCGGCGCGATCGCCGCTGCGATGGGCAGCGTTTTTGTAGGAGGCGCGGGCGGTATGGCTTTTGGTAGCGGCGATGCTTTGCCCTACCGCAACCGTTTGAATGCGGGTAAATTTTTGATTGCGGTTAAGGGTACTGACGATTTGACGGGGAAAGCTGCGAATATTTTGCAGCAGTTTGAACCGGAAAATATCCAAGGTTATACAGAGACTTAGTTATTTGTTTGTTAACAGTTGACTGTTGACTGTTGACTGTTGACATTCAACTCGTGTAATATTTGGAGACCGTTATGGAATTACCAACTATCCCCATACATTCTCCCCTAGAATTAACGCTCGAATTAACAGACGAGCAGTTTTTTCAGTTGTGTATAGACAACCGGGATTTAAGATTTGAGCGCACTGCAACGGGAGAATTAATTATTATGCCGCCTGCTAGTAGCGATACAGGCAGACGGAATGCGGATCTAAGTTTTCAACTCGAAGGTTGGAGCCGTCAAAATAAGCATTTGGGAATTGCTTTTGACTCTTCAACTGGATTTAAACTGCCCGACGGTTCAGACATTTCTCCCGATGCTGCTTGGGTGCTGCGCGACAGGTGGGATGCTTTAACTCCCGAACAGAAAGAGAAATTTGCGCCGATTTGTCCCGATTTTGTGGTGGAATTGCGATCGGCAACTGACTCCCTAGAAAAATTGCGGGCTAAAATGAAAGTGTATGTGAAAAATGGAGCGAGGTTGGGATGGTTGCTCGATCGCAAAAATAGAAAAGTTGAAATCTCCCGTCAAGGTAGAGAAGTAGAAATTTTAGATGAACCTGCAACTCTGTCAGGTGAAGATGTACTACCCGGTTTTGTGTTGGATTTAACTGATATTTTCTAAATTTGTAAGAAGACTCGGCGGTTGAAACCGCATCTATAAAGTCAAAACTCGCAGAGGCTGGTTAAAGAGGACAACTGGGGAAAATTACGTTATTCTCTTTAGTCGGCATCCAGCAGACACGGTTTGTATAAACCTGCTTTCAACCGCCTTCTTATCTTTTCCCACTCATTCATGATATGATAGGCTGCCAAAGGTTGCGTTTGGTATGACCTATGAAAATCCTCCACGGGACTTGGATTCCTCAAACAGAAGAGAGTTTTGTTCAAGGTGGAACTTTTTGTCTTTGGGTTGAAACCACTCAAAAGAAAAAACAGCCTGCTAAGGTTCATCCCCGACAATTGGAGACGGTACAGTTAAGAGAGTTTCTAACGAAAGAAGCCGGGATTCAACTGCCACCAGTCAGCAATACAAGTGCGATGGGGCGAGAATACGCGATCGTCCCTCGGTATTTTTTACTGCCCACTGCCGACAACCAGCCGTTGCCCTCTTTAGAACTAGCGCGATATTTAGAGACAGAGTTACCCGAAACATTTGAGTTGGAGTATTGGGAAGTTGATTGTGTGTCCATCGCCACCCACACTTTGACTAAAGTATTGAACGATCTGCATTTTTTTGCTCTCTACGATGTAGCAGAAGTTCAGTTTGGTTCAGACTTGCTATTTTGGTATCACTATACCCAAAATTTTAAGCAAATTGTTCTGAAAGATCATTATATTCCGGCGTTGCGCTATCGAGAAACTGCTCCGATCGCGATCGCACCCATCGAAACATCCGAACCCGCTGAGAAAGCCACGCGCGGGCGTAAGAAAGCGGGCGAGACAAAAACCAAAACAACTGCAAAAACTCCAAAAACACCTGCCAAAATTGCACCCAGCTTTGAGATTTATCCGGGATGGGAAATTGTTTCAACACAGTACGAAACTGATTTACAACGCTATGTTGAATGGATGCCTTTAGTTTGTGTTTCCGGTTTTCGGAAGATCCAGCTACAAGATACACCAAAGTTCTACGATCGCGAACGGTTGCTGCGGCATTTTTCCGAGTGTGCGATCGCGGAAATTGTCACTCAAACCCCCATCCCAGCATCGTTTGAAAATAAGATTGCGGATTCTTTACTCCAAATCTGCCTCAACCAAACACGAAAAATCGCGCGAGTAAGCCTTGAGCAATACCGGCAATGGCAAACCTGGCGCGATCGCATTACGCGCAATCAATCTGCTGACTCATTCTCCCTCTGCTTTCAACTACAATCCCCCGAAAACCCCGAACAGCCTTGGATTTTAGAGTTTCAGGTGGCTGCGAAAAAAGACCCATCTCTGCGGATGCCGTTGCAGGATTATTGGCGATCGCGATCGACTCAACAAAAACAGTTGCAAACACAATTCGGAGACAACTTTGAGCAACATTTGCTGACAAATCTCGGCTACGCTGCCCGCATTTATCCCCAACTTTGGCAAGGGCTAGAAACCGACAAACCCGTTAACATTACCCTCAGCTTAGATGATGCTTTCACCTTTCTCAGCGAGTCCGCTTGGGTATTAGAAGATGCCGGATACAAAGTGATTGTCCCCGCTTGGTGGACGCCGAAGGGACGACAACGGGCGAAGATTCGCCTGCAAGTCAAAGGGAAGGGCAGCAAGAGCGCTGCAATCAAGAGCAAAGGATTGTTTTCGGCAGATTCCTTGGTGGAATATCAATATGAATTGGCGATCGGGGGTGAACGGGTTAGCGAACAAGAATGGCAAGCGTTAGTAAATAGCAAAACACCGCTGGTGCAGTTCCGAGGACAATGGATGGAACTGGACAAAGACAAGATGCAGGAGATGTTGGAGTTTTGGAAAAAACATCGCCAAGAAAACCCCGATTTAAGCCTGATTGACTTTATGAAGTTGACGGCAGAAGGAGAAGCGAGCGAACAGTTGGAGGTTGAGCGCGATCGGGCTTTATCGGATATGTTGGAGAAGCTGAACGATAAGAGTCGGTTAGAGTTAATTGCAGATCCAGCAAAGTTTCAGGGCAAGTTACGGGATTACCAAAAGCGCGGCGTTTCTTGGTTGAGTTATTTGGAAAGTTTGGGATTAAATGGCTGTCTTGCCGATGATATGGGTTTGGGTAAATCGGCGCAGGTAATTGCTCGATTATTGCAAGAGCGGGAACTTTTATCTACTACAAAAAAGACAGAAAAAGCGCTCGCACCTTCGGTTCTACCCACGCTGCTAATTGCGCCCACATCCGTAGTTGGTAACTGGCAAAAGGAAATGGAAAAGTTTGCTCCAGAATTGCGATCGCTCATACACCACGGCCCTGGGCGCTTGCAAGATGCCAAGGAATTCCAAGCCGCCGTCCAAGGTTGCGATATGTTGATTACTTCCTTTACCTTGGTGCGAAAAGATGAGAAGCTGTTGAGCAGCGTAGCGTGGCATCGCGTGGTAATTGATGAAGCCCAGAATATTAAAAATCCGAAAGCGGCGCAAACCAAGGCGATTTTAAAGTTGCCTGCTACCCATCGACTAGCATTGACTGGAACACCGGTGGAAAATCGATTGCTGGATTTATGGTCAATTTTTAATTTCCTCAATCCCGGATATTTGGGTAAAGAGGCGCAGTTTCGGAAAATGTTTGAATTACCGATTCAAAAACATGGGAGTCGCACACAATCAGCCGCGCTCAAAAAATTAGTAGAACCTTTTATCCTGCGCCGTCTGAAAACCGATAAGTCGATTATTCAGGATCTCCCCGACAAAGTTGAGCAAAAGCTCTACTGCAATCTCACCCGCGAGCAAGCTTCGCTTTATGAAGCGATTGTCAAAGAGGTAGAACAAGAAATTGACGCGGCGCAAGGGATGAAGCGCAAGGGGATGATTTTGGCGACACTGCTGAAGCTGAAGCAAATTTGTAACCATCCGCGCCAGTTTTTGCAAGATGAAAGTGAGTTTACACCAGAGCGATCGCACAAACTGGAACGGCTGATCGAGATGATTGAGGAAGTGAAAGCAGAAGGCGAAAGTTTATTGGTATTTACGCAGTTTACAGAACTGGGAAGCGCGTTGGAAAAATATATTAAACAAACGCTACATTACAACACTTACTACATCCACGGGGGAACCAGTCGCGAAAAACGGGAACGGATGATTTCAGAGTTTCAAGATCCAGAGTCTGAACCTTCGGTATTTATTCTGTCACTGAAGGCGGGCGGCGTGGGAATTACGCTGACAAAAGCCAATCACGTGTTCCATTTCGATCGCTGGTGGAATCCGGCAGTGGAAGATCAGGCAACGGATCGGGCGTTTCGGATCGGACAGGAAAAAAATGTGTTTGTGCATAAGTTTGTGGCAATTGGCACGTTGGAGGAAAAAATTGACCAAATGATTGAGGACAAAAAGAAATTGGCAGGGTCAATTATTGGTGCGGATGAGTCGTGGTTGACTGAGTTGGATAATGAGGCATTTAAGAAATTAATTAGGCTCAATAAAAATGCGGTTCTAGATTAGGAGAAATCAAAAAATATGTCACAATTTACTCGGACTTGGTGGGGTAATGAATTTATCAGCGCGCTGGAAAGATTTACAGATTCTGGACGACTCGGAAGGGGACGTTCCTATGCACGGAATGACAAGGTAAAAAGCTTTGGCATGAATGATGGGTTAGTGATGGCACAGGTGAGAGGCTCGGTTAATCCTTATTTTGGGGTTTATAAGGAGCCTCTGTACACAACTCAAATTGAGTTTGAGCCGATTAGTCAGGCAAAGTGGCAAATGGCGATCGCCCAAATGGCATCAAAAGCCAGCTTCATTTCTCGGCTGCTGCTCAACGAAATGCCCGACAATATTGAAAAGGCTTTTGCACCCCTCGGATTGCACCTTTTACCCAGCAGCCGCGAGGACTTTAAGACTACTTGCTCTTGCCCAGACTATAGCAATCCCTGCAAACATATTGCCGGAGTTTATTATTTGGTGGCGGCCGAATTGGACAAAGATCCATTTTTACTGTTTGAATTACGGGGGCTTTCTAAGGAAGTGCTGCACCGCGAATTAGCAAAAACACCTTTGGGCTTGGCACTTTCTGCCGAGTTGACGGCTGATGCAGCGGCTCCTGTGGCGGTGGATTCCTATTACACGCAGGCGATCGCCAGTGAGGCGCAAACGGTCAGCCTGAAAGAGTTTTGGCATGGTGCGAAGCGATTGCCGCAGACGATTGAGGTGGCAGCGCCAAGTGGGGTAAGTGCGATCGTGGTGAAGAAACAGGGAGATTTTCCACAGTTTTGGCACAAGGATGGTTCGTTTATTGAGGCGATGGAAGAACTGTATTTGCGGGTGAAGAAGAATAAGTAGTTGGGTGGACAATTTTGCTGCCATACTCGATCGAGCTCTTGCAAAAACTTTAACTCGAAGACTTCATAGATTTGGTACAATAATCGTGCTCATCATATCAGCTTTGCGATCCACAAAAATCATAAGTTCGTTATTGGATTATCTTAGACTATAATTAAAGTAGTGCGACTGTTAAAAAAGTAGACTTTTTAGTTACAGCAAGCTTTGGCAATTTCAAATTAGAATCTAGCATTAACTGATGTTACAAAAAGAAGAACTGTTAAAAGGCATTGAAAACCGCGACTGTGTGGCGCGGGTACTCGACCAAGCGGAACAAGCAATTAAAACTTGGGAAGTTACTCTGACTGATTTTCTGTCGCCTCCAGAATTGGCGGACACTCTGACGGTATTTAAGCGCTTAACAGACGTGGAATTAGTGGCTTGGGGGGGCTATCCGCAAGCTGAAAGACAAAGAATTGCGATCGCGCGATCGGATATCCCGATCGACTCTGCTAGCGTTAACGTTGCTGCGGTAGAAATCGCTGGCAATTTCTTGTTCGATACAGCTTCTCACCGCGACTTTTTGGGGGCGATGTTGGGTACGGGAATTGTCCGCGAGAAAACTGGCGATGTGATTGTTTTGGGAGAACGCGGCGCGCAAGCCATTGTCATGCCGGAGATGGTAGAGTATTTGGAGATGAGTTTGCAGCAAGTGCGATCGGTTCCCGTGCAAACGCGGCGCATTGAGTTGAGCGAACTCAAAATTAGAGAACCCAAAAAGAAAGAAATGACAACGGTTGAAGCATCGATGAGATTGGATGCTGTCGCCTCGGCTGGGTTCGCAATGTCTCGCAGCAAAATGGCCGATTTAATTGATAGTGGCGACGTGCGAGTTAACTGGAAAGACGTTACTCAAGCTAGTTATAATGTCAAGTCTGGAGATTTAATTGCTGTTACCGGCAAGGGAAGATTGGAAATTGGGGAAGTTGCTGTTACTAAGAAGGAACGCTATCGAGTCCAGTTAACTCGATATTTGTAATTTATAGGCCAGAAACCGGGTTTTTTTAGCAGCAATTGAGGACACGGCAATGCCCTTTCTCTACCCCAAAACATCGTAGCAAGGGCGAGGGATCGCCCGCGATCGCCCTTGCGAGGATAAAACCATCGCCCGAGGATTAATTGTAGGGAAACGGCACTGCCGTGTCCTGATTTCGGCTAACTCATTTATCGGGGAAAAGTTTTCCTTACCAACACGGCGACACCCAGCATTAACAAGCCAAATAGTAAGCCAAACAGCAGACTCCAGACAATAGTCGCCGCAAAGGGATGCAGCGGTAGAGAAAAATCGAGTTGCCATTGAATCGGTTTATCCTTGATTAGAGGATAGGCGGCGGAAAAGATTTGTCCGCCGCCGATCGCAGTTCCGACAAAAAAGATGATATTCTCAAGCTGGCGAGATCGCTTTTTCTCCCTGTCTTCCTGTTGCTTGTATAATTCCATCTGTTCCCTGTCCAATTCCACCTGTTCGATTTCCACCATCCCCCGCACAGTGGATATCGACTGCTGGAACAAATTTTGACTAGCAATCAGGTAGTTTAAATCTATTTCAATTTGCCCCTGATACTTATCCTCAGCTAAATCTAGAAACCTCTGCCAAAAATCCAGATTGTCGCCTGGGATGCACAAACCTCTAATTCTTGTCAACGCCTCACCATAATTTTCAGCATTAGTATCAATAGTATTTCTGTCTTCTTGCAAATATCGCACCTGCTGAGCAAAAGCCAACATTTTAGTGCGAACTTCAGCCAGCAACTCCTTTAACTTCTGCAACTTAACTTGTCGATTTTGTTCGCTTTCTATTGCACCCAATTCGGGAAGCTTCTTTTCTAACTCGCCGACTATTTGCTGTGCTTTGCGATACTTTTTCCTAGCTTCTCGATATACAAATACAATTTTAGCGCGAGAGCACAGCAGATTCATCAAGTAAAAGTTAAACGTCAAGGTTGCGAATTCCAAAGTTCGGGGATTTTCTTGCAACCATACTAGAATGTGACACCGCTGACGCGCATCATCTTCTCGGCTGTCATACTCAAAAATCGGACTCCCGAATAACTTTCCTTCCGCGCCCAACTCTACGGATGCTGGCTGTTTATCCTGTACAAAAGCTTTAACAGATTCGTCAGCTAGTTTCCGGTAAGTATCATAAAATGCTGGTTCCGCATATAACAATAACGTTTGTCCCAGCGAAGGTTGAATTGCCGTTGGCAACAAGCAACCTTGGGGATTTAATCGAGTTAAATCCGCTACTTTCATAGGGACATTTTGATAGCAAAGTGTCAAGTCTGCCGTGTAAGTGTCGTGGATTCGCAGGGCATAGATAGAACGTAAGGATTCAGGTCTATGATTGGGGAATAAGAGAAGGCATAAATAAGTTACAAGAATGGGCAGATATAGCATC
>NZ_JAUBRK010000153.1:0-2522 GCF_036701825.1 Microcoleus sp. MOSTC5
TTACTGATGATAGGTAAAAAAGTGATTGTAGTTTTTATCAGTATTTATACTCATAACATAAGTGACACGCTCCCGCTGAGTTTTTCTCACTTTTTTACCTTGAACATATAAAGAGGTTCCTGGTACTATACCTAATTCATCTAACCGTTGCCAAACTAAATGTTCTATTTCGATACAATGATTCCTTTTCAGTCTTAAGCAAACAGGCACACCCTTTTCCTTTAGCCAGAATCTTTGCGTCGATTGAACAAAATTTACGGTCTCTTAAAACGATGACTTTATATTCTGAAAATAATGGCAAAACCTGCTGTAAATTTGTGGGAGAGTGACTCGAAGTTGCTGCTGCCCAATTTCGGCAACAATGACCAGTATAATGGAATTGCTCTTCGCTCCCAGATTAAGCTAACCATGAACAGATTAATACACCCCCACGCTCGTGCGATCGATCGCAATTGATAAGCTTTGACCAACACGACAATAAGTGGTCAACCAATAAGTAATTAATGGAAACCAAATTAATTCGATCGTTAAGTTAGGTAAATCTAAAAATCTTTGTAATTTACGTCGCCGACTTTCGGCTGTAATTAGACAGGGAAAGACTCGGGATAGCCGTTCTAATCTCACTTGTTTTTCTGATTGCATTAAGGATAGCAACGTTATCATCACCAAAAACTGAGATGGTGTCAGGTATTTTTGTCTATGAGTCTGGTACAATCTTAGTATCATTATTTTTTGGGATAGGCAAGCGTGTAACAATTCTGCTGCCTATCTTTTTTTACCACAAGTTGGCTCAATCCCTACTAATATGGGTTTCAGGCGGGTTGTCACCCCCCCCAGCAGGAAAACTCATAAAAGTTCGCAACTTTCGACAAACAAAAATTTTTTGGGGTTACTGTTTATACCAAGAGCACGGAATATATAGCAACCAATGACTTAAACCAATTTGACACAACCGATATCAAAAAAGTTGACATAATGCGTTAAAAAGTTCAATAATTTCATCCCGAAGTCAAACACTTAATCGGCATAGAAGCTGCTGATTGTCCCAATTTGTGTTCATATTAATCATATTATTTATTGTACAGTTTTACTGTGGAATTGCCTCTAAAAAGCAGCACACTTAATTGGTGAAAAACTCTGGGGGGTGACAACCCGCCTGAAACCCATATTTAGTAGGATTGAGCCAACTTGTGGTAAAAAAAGATAGGCAGCAGAATTGTTACACGCTTGCCTATCCCAAAAAATAATGATACTAAGATTAGACATCTCCGAAAACAATCAAAGCCTCTGTGTAGTTAAGCTTCTTGACGTACATGTAATCATCCTAAATTAGCTAGTGTACACGATAAAACAAGACTTTGAGATATTTATTGTTGATAATTATCTCGAAATATTGAGCGAGCTGTGTTAATTTTAATCTGACGATTGCCTCGCTTTTTATAATGGTAATATTAGCGCTCCTATTCGCAACCTTGCTATTCCACAAATCGTTAAAATTACTTGCTAATATTTTTGGGGCTTTAATCTAAATCTTTCTTGGGCAAGTCGAAATATTTTGACCGATCTAATTCGATGTTCCACAAAAATCCGGTGAGCGGGAAACGCTTTATTTTGTTCTTTTTGTTCTGTTGTTAATTCTCGTTTCCTGGGTTTTTTAATGGGAGTTGTTATTAAATTTTCTCCAACGTAAGCTTTATCTCCCTTAAATATGAGTTGAGGTTCAAACTCGGAGCGATATTCTCGGAATAAGGTTATATCGCTTTTAGGTCCAGGTTCCCCTGCCACAACATCAACTATATCTCTACCATCTGGCATGATAATTATTTGAGTTTTAAATGTATGATTACTCTTCTTGCCTGAAAAGTATTTTTCTTGTTCATCACGAGTTCCAGGTCTTTCTCTGACTTGTTCATAGGTATCTACTATTAATTCATATTCTGTGAGTATTTCCTTAACTATTGCATGGTCAGCAGCGTTTTTTTTTACTTGTTCCAGCAAGCTAGATGGTAGCAATTCTCGCAAGAGCGCAAACCAATAGTTAAATGTATCATTAGCTGTAGACTCACTTACTCCAAACTGAATGCCCAGAAGTTGAAATGTTGTCATATGCCTCAGATAAATCAAGGTTAAAATTTTTTTTCGGGAAGAGATAGTTTGGGTTGTCTACCTCCTCCACCCGCAATAATTCTCACTTTTTTTGATTCTAGTAAAGCTTGTTTTTCATGATGTAATCGTTCGGCATTTTGGAGCAATTGTTGTAACTGTTCATATTCCAGGCCAATTAATCGCTGTGTTTCTTTATGATTCTATTCAATATGATTCAGGATGTCGCTCATGTTTCTGTCTCAAAAAAGCTTTACGATCTTCTTGTACCACAAAATGTTACTATTTTGGAGATGTCTATTGTACCAGACTCATAGACAAAAATACCTGACACCATCTCATTTTTTGGTGATGATAACGTTGCTATCCTTAATGCAATCAGAAAAACAAGTGAGATTAGAACGGCTATCCCGAGTCTT